>JBIKKL010000158.1:0-9036 GCA_044360365.1 Burkholderiales bacterium
TGCCAGACCGAACGCTCCCGCCAGCACCAACTCACGTCGCAGCATAAGACACCCCCTATTGATGCTCGTGATTGTAAAGGCGCATCCGGCGGGGTGAAATGAAGGCATCCCGTTCCGGAGTGATGCCATGACCCGATACGCGCCTCTCGCCGCCGTCACGGCGTGCATGCTGTCTGTCGCGTATGGGTTGGCGATGGCAGAGCCCACTGAGCATCCGCCCGAGCGGGAAGATCCGGGCCTGGTGGACATCCTGAGCCGCGTGCCCGATGCCCGGGTGACGATGCGCTACGCCAGCGAGGACAATCTCGTCGGTGCAGTCGTCGACGGGTACGAACGGCCGCGCTGCCTGTTGAGCCCCGCAGCCGCGGATGCACTGGCCGGTGTGCAAGCGGAACTCCGCTCCTTCGGCCTGTCGATCCTGATGTTCGACTGCTACCGGCCGCAACGCGCCGTCGACCACTTCGTGCGCTGGTCCTCGGACCCGGCCGATCAGAAGACGCGCGCCCGTTACTATCCGAACGAAGACAAGGCAAAGATGTTCGAGAAGGGCTACATCGACCGCCGTTCGGGCCATTCGCGCGGCAGCACGGTCGACATCACTTTGGCGGACGCCACAGGGAAGGAACTCGATATGGGTACCGGGTGGGACTTCATGGACCCCAGTTCCGCGACGGAATACCCGGCGCTGCCCGAGACCGCAAGGCGGAACCGCTTGATGCTGAAGTCACTGATGGCCGCCCATGGCTTCCGCAATTACGCGGGCGAGTGGTGGCATTACACGCTGGAGGAGGAACCCTGGCCGGATCGTTACTTCGACGTGCCGGTGCGCTGAGGCGCGGGATCGAGAGGAAGCGGTGACACTCCCCGCAGGAGTGCCACCGCCGGGCGCCGCTCAGGGCGTGGGATTGTCGTCGCAGGAATCGTCGTCGTCGACGGAGTCGTCGACACCGTCGTTGTCGTCATCCGTGTCGCTGTCGTCAGACTCGCCGTCGTTGTCCTCGTCGGTGTCGGAGGCATCGTCCAAGCCGTCGTTGTCACTGTCGTCGTCCGAGTCGTCGGACACACCGTCGTTGTCGCTGTCACTGTCGATCGAGTCGTCCAGGCCGTCGCCGTCCGAGTCGCCGCAGGCGTTGTCTTCCTCGTCGTCGTTCACCTGATCGTTGTCATCGTCGGTGTCGGCGCTGTCATTGATGCCGTCATTGTCGTCGTCGGTATCTGCGCTGTCGTCTACCCCGTCGTTGTCATCGTCGGTGTCGATGCTGTCATTGATGCCGTCATTGTCGTCATCTCTGTCGATCGCATCCGTACGGCCGTCACCGTCATCGTCGAAATCGCTGCGGTCGCGGGAATCCGGAATCTGGTCGTTGTCGTCGTCTGTATCGACGCTGTCGTCCAGACCGTCGCCGTCGTCATCGGCATCCTCGCAATCGGGAAGGCCGTCCTGGTCGTCGTCGGCCTTCAGGGTGTCGCAGGCGTCACCAAGTCCGTCGTTGTCATCATCGCCATCGCGGCTGTCGGGCACGCCGTCATTGTCATCGTCCTTGTCGGAGCGGTCGCGAATGCCGTCGTTGTCATCGTCCTGGTCGATGCGATCGGGGACGCCATCGTTATCGTCATCGAAGTCAACCGCATCGCGCACGCCGTCGCTGTCGTCGTCGAGGGTGTCAGACGCCTCGCTCATGTCTGAGAGATCGTTGCCGTTGTCGTCGATGTCCTCGAGGTCAGGAGTGCCGTCGTTGTCGTCGTCGGAGTCGGCGCTGTCGTCGATACCGTCGTTGTCGTCGTCGCTGTCATCGGTATCGTCGAGATCATCAAGGCCGTCGTTGTCGTCGTCGCTGTCGATCGAGTCAGGCGACCCGTCGTTGTCGTCATCGGGATCCAAGGAGTCCGTGATGCCGTCGTTGTCGCCGTCGTTGTCTTCACGGTCGAGGCGGTCGACGATGCCGTCGTTGTCATCGTCACGGTCGGCGCTGTCGGCGATGCCGTCGTTGTCGTCATCGCGGTCGAGGCGGTCGACGGTACCGTCGTTGTCGTCGTCACGGTCGGCTGCGTTCGGGATGCCGTCATTGTCTTCGTCCAGATCCGCGGCAAAGGCGACAAGACCCTGCACAGGAAGCGCAAGGCTACCCGCAGGCATGAACACTGGCGCGGCTGCCAGCGCAATGGCGAGGGCAAGGGGCTTGGGACTGAGTTTGGGCATGACGGTCTCCAGATGCATGGATCGGGCTGTAGCGCCCACAAACCTAGACGGCCGTCTTCAAAGACACAACCCCGAACGCGCAGAACTGTGACGCTGATCAAACAAAGCTGCAGATAGCTCTCACACAACGATCACAAAGTCATCGAGCCCAACCGCCGGCTTTGCTGCATCCCCAAACACCGCAAACTGCACAGCCCCCACCCCGCCAGCCCCATCCGCGTCGTAATACAGAGCGCCCGTGGAGCTGTCGTAAATGACCCGCTGCTCTGTCGTCAGCGCGGGTATGGATGATCTCATCCCGAGAACTGGACAGGTCAGACCGTGAATTTCCGTCCGTTTGTGGAATCGTTAAACTGGCTGGCGAACAGCGCTGGCGCGGCAGCCGACAGGACTGAATGTGGCCGGAAATCGTTGAAGCCTTGCCTCCAATTTTCGATCTTGGCATGGGCGTCTTTGAGGGACAAGAACCAATGCACGTTCAGACATTCACCTCGGAAACTGCCGTTGAACGATTCGATGAACGGCTTGTCAGTCGGCTTGCCTGGCCGTGAGAAGTCCACCGGTAATCCCTTTTTTCCACCGTCCGCGAAGGTAGGGATTCTTACAACAGGATGCGCTCTTGGGGTGCCGTGCCCTGCGGCACCGCTGCCGAAACGCTCGAGCGTCGCCGCTACCTCCGGAGCGGTCGCGTGAACTCGCAGTTGTACACAAACCAGATCCCGGCAGACGCGAATACGAACCACACGCCCATGTAGCCCAGCCCAAGCCACGCAAGAACCGGCTCGGAGATCGTGGGGTTTTCTGCGGCGGTTGGGTAGTTGATCAGGGTGAGCAGCAACCCCGCGAGTAATGTGCCAAGCGCCGCCGCGGCTTTGTCGACAAAGACCTGGTACGCGAAAATCACCCCCTCCAGACGCTTGCCCATCGACTCGGCCACATGGTCGGTGACGTCTGCATACAGCGAGTAAATGATGGAAGCCGTCACAACCCACAGCAGCTGGCTGAGGAAGTCATAGGCCGCAAGGAGCCACCACAGGCCATCGCTTCCGCGCTCCGGAATCAGTTTCAGCACGAGCAGCGGCGGCAGGATCATGCTGATCGCCACGGATGCGGTCAGAAACCGGATGGCCATGATTCTCTTGTCGCCTTTGACGACAAACTTCCGGACGACCGGGGCGACCGCAAGTGATGCGAGCGCTTCAAAGATCATCAGGATGGTCATCTGCTCGCTGCGGATTCCGTAGAAAAAACTGTACTGATAGATCCAGAGCGCGGCGCATGCCCCGAGCCCGATACCCACGCACAGGCTGGACAGGAGAAGCGCCCGCAGTGAGCGGACCTGAAACAGCTGGCCGAAAGAGCGGGCCATGTCCTTCAGACCCGGAGTCTGCTCGCTGGTAGTCATATGAAGACGCGGGATCTCGGGATGAAGTCCGATAGAGGAAAACAGCAGCGAAGCCAGGATGATTGCGGCCCAGAAGACGGCGGCTTGCTGATACCCGGCGATATTGGTCTGACCATTGACTAATTCGGCGGAATCCTTGAGCCAGATGCCGTACATCGCGACCGACATCACCGCACCGGTGAACCAGCTTGCCGAAATCGGCAGTGACGCAAGCCGGGTACGTTCGTCATAGTCCGCGGTCAATTCCGCCACCATCGTCCGGACCGGCACATCGAATGACGCCATCGACAGTCGCAGCAGGATTGACAGCGTCAGGAGATAACCGAACAGGGCCGATTGCGAACTCGCCCCCGAGGGCGGATACCACACGAGCACGTACAACACGGTAAGCGGCAGGATCGAGGCGTACATAAACGGATGGCGCCGGCCCAGGCGTGATCGCCAGTTGTCGGACACGTATCCGAGCAGTGGACTGGCAATCGCGTCAATCGCTAGCGCGAGTGCGAGCGCAAGACCGGTCAGGCCGGCAGAAAGACCAACGACCTGGCTGTAGAAAAAGAACAGGAAATAGTCGATCCCATTGCTGATGATGCCCGCGGTGGGGACCCCGCTGCACGCGAAAGCCAGCCGTGAAAGCGGTGCAACCCTCGTCATCAGCCGGGAACCTTTGCCGGACTCTCAATCCGCCGCGTCAATGATCGCACGCGTTTTGCTGAGCCGCCGCACGCGCAACCTCCGACGATGATGGTGGGCGTAAATCCGCGCCCGCAGCCACTTGCCCGCGCGCGACAGCCGCGGATTCATCTTGCCGCACCCAGACCGGATCATTGCCGTCGTAGTAGCCGAGCAGATCGTGACCGGCCCCATGAGTCGTATACCCCAGCAGGCGCCGAACTCGTTCGTCGTACTGCCGCGCCGATTGCGGAGGCACCTCTAGAGTGTGGTTCTCCTCCGCGCGAAGCCAGCCCAGACAATAGGTATTGATGAGTCCCATCCGGGGAGTGTGGCTGTGGTTTGCACCGCCGCCGTGCCAAGTCGATCCCAGATAGAACAGGGCAGAGCCTGTTGGCATGACTGCCTGGGTCCAATGTGTGAGGTCCGGCTTGTGCCACGCGCGGAGAAAGCGATGACTGCCGGGTACCACGCGAGTTGCTCCGTTCTCCTGCGTAAAGTCGGTGAACGCCCACATCACGCCGATCTGGAGTTCGAGTCCGGCGAACTGAATCGGATAGCCCGTATCGTCGCGATGCAGTTGCTGGTCGCTCTCCCCGGGCAGAATCTCGATGCCCGTGGTACTCCCGATCTGGTAATCGGCGCATGAGGGCAGAAGAATCGCATCTGCCACATCCAGCACCATCTGGTGCGAGATCAGCGCGGCGCAGGAGGGCGCATAGCGCAATACGCCGCCGCAGCGAAGCGTCTTCGCGCCACTGAAGTCCGTGCGTCGACTTTCATCAAACTCATCGAGCTTCAACCGAAGCTCCGCAGAGCAGGCGTCAATCAGACTGACCGGAGCCAGGTTGCGGACAATCACGCCACCATCGCGCCGCAGCACATCGACGACATCTGCAGACGACGCATTCGTTTCAAACGACTTCAGCAACATGGTTCTTCTCCCGAGCCGCTGGGTTGCGGGCTAGTCCGGACACAGTGCGCGCGGCCGGCGCAGCGGGTTCTGATCGTTGATCTCATCGCGCGGTCGGTACGGCGCTTCGAGAAATTCCCGCTCGCCGGCATCAAGCTTTAGCGACAGGGCCGCGGCAGCAACGTCGATCTGCCGGGTGTTTGCAGCCCCGACGATGGGCACATTTGTATGAGGGCTCCCCGCGACCCAGGCCATCGCCACGTGCGCGCGGCTCACGCCACGACGCGCCGCAACCTCCCCCACGCGGCGCGCGACCTCGCGATCGATTGCATCGCCATAAAATTCCTGGTGAAGATCGTGGGCCGTGCGCGAGGTCGCGCTGACATCGCGCGCCAGAAACCCCCGCGCCAGCGGACTGAAAGTCGTGAGGGCGATGCCCTGATCCCGGCAGCAGGGGAACATCTCCCGTTCTTCCTCTCGGTACAGCAGGTTGTACTGGCACTGCATATTGACGAATGGCGTCCAGCCATGCAAAGCGGCGACATGGTTCATCTTCGCGAACTGCCACGCGTACATGGTCGATGCACCCAGATAGCGCACCTTGCCCGCGCGTACCGTGGCGTGCAGCGCCTCCATCGTTTCCTCGACGGGCGTCTCGCTGTCGAAGGCGTGGATGACGTAGAGGTCGATGTAATCGGTTCCGATGCGTTTCAGCGACCGGTCGATGGAGCTGGCGATGTGTTGGCGCGAAAGACCGCTGTCTTTCGGGTCGTCGCTCATGGGATAGAAAACTTTGGTTGCAAGCACAAGCTTGTCGCGAGGGCTCATCTTCAGCAGATTCTGCCCGACCACTTCTTCGTTGCGGCCAAGCGAATACCAGTCGGCCATGTCAAAGAAATTGATGCCAAGGTCGAGCGCGCGACGCAAAAGTGGAATCGAGTCAGCCTCATCCAGCACCCACCGCTTCCAGGCAGAGCTTCCCATCGACATCGTGCCGAGGCAAAGCGGCGATACCTCGAGGCTCGTCACACCAAGGCGGTGAAGATTCATTTGCGTCCCGATTCAACTTCTGCAGTCGACACCGCATGTTACTGCATTGCCCATGTTGACGGGTCCTAACCCGGTTTCCGCGGACGGACTGGTTAGTGCTGAAAACTCTCTATCGCGCCGAGCGACTCTACACCGCATCCGTGCCCCCTCCCGATCCATGAGGACAAGACCGCCACGAACAGGCGCCGGGCGAGTCCGTTGCACTCTGTGTGCACTCTGCGACGTAGAGCTCGCCGGGGGCATTCATATACCGCGTTGATTTAGTTGGCGCGCCCGAGAGGATTCGAACCTCTGACCACCCGCTTAGAAGGCGGGTGCTCTATCCAACTGAGCTACGGGCGCGTGGGACGGATTGTACTGGCGGGCTTATGTGAGCAGCCAGCCGGGAATGGGCTCAGTCCTTGAACTCAGGCTTGCGCTTGTCACGCCTTGCCTTGATGGCCTCTTCGAAGTTCCGCGTGGTCATGCGCACGAACAATTGCGCGTGCCCTTCGTGGTTCATGTGCGAGTGCATGCTGCCCGCCTCCAGCCCGGCCCACAGCATCTGCTTGGTGAGCTCAACCCCAAGCTGGCTGTAGCCGATGATGCGGTCGGCCAGCGCATAGCACTGCTCCAGCAAATCCGCTCGCGGCACGCTCCTCGAGACCAACCCTATCGCGGCAGCCTCCGCTGCATCCACGTCGCGGCCGCTCAGCATGATCTCGAATGCGCGGGAGCTGCCGATCGCTCTAGGCAAGGTGAAGCTCAGCCCCAGCTCTGCCGCGGTGAGCCCGTTGTTGATACCCGCCGCGCGGAAGTAGGCCCCTTCTGCAGCGATGCGGATATCCGTCGCCATTGCCAGACAAAAGCCTCCGCCAATCGCCGGACCGTTGATCGCTGCGATCACCGGCTGATGCATGTCGCGGAGCGAGCGGATCACGTCGTCCAGCACTTTCATGGCGCGCCGGGAAATACCAGGCACCGTGAGTCCGTCGAAAATCGGCAGGTAACCGGGGTCCACCAGATCTGCGCCTGAGCAGAAGCCCTCCCCTGCGCCGGTCAGCACCACCACACGAACGGTGTTGTCGAAGCTGATCTGCTCGAGCGCTTCGCGCAGAGGAACCATCACGTCGAAGGCCATGGCATTCATGCGCTCGGGGCGGTCGAGCGTGACCAAGGCAATGCCCGGGCGCGGGGTTTCGATCTTGACGAAGGACATCAGAGGCTCCGCGTGGGCTCGTGTGGGCCGAAGGAGCGAGGATAGCCGGAAAGGAAAAATTTGGGGTGACTGACGGGGATCGAACCCGCGACACCGGGAATCACAATCCCGTGCTCTACCAACTGAGCTACAGCCACCATTGAAACGCTGAAGACGGACGAGTGGTCGGGGTAGAGGGATTCGAACCCCCGACATCCTGCTCCCAAAGCAGGCGCGCTACCAGACTGCGCTATACCCCGAAAGCCTGAGTTCCGCCCGCCCTTACGGGGACGCGATAGTACCGGCGGCCCGAGAACGCGGTCAATCCGGGCACAAGGGAATTTGGCGCGGCTTGGCCCGTTCACTGCGCAGTGACAGAATACGCGCCGCTTTGACCCGACACTGCACTCACCGAAGGAACTCCCACCATGTCCGCGCTCATCCTGGACGGCAAGGCCGTTGCCCAGAAAACCGAGACCGAACTCACCGGCCGCGTTGCCGCCATCCGCGAGCGCTCGGGTCGCACCCCGATCCTGGCCACCATCCTTGTGGGCGACGATCCTGCGAGCGCCACCTACGTACGCATGAAACAGAATGCCTGCAAGCGCATCGGCATGGAATCGATCGCGGTCGAGATGCCCTCGAGCACCACCACCGAGCAATTGCTGGCGCGCATTTCCGAACTGAACGCCAACCCTGACTGCCACGGCATCCTGCTCCAGCACCCTGCCCCTCCCCAGATCGACGAGCGCCTGTGTTTCGACACCATCGCCCTCGGCAAGGATGTGGACGGCGTGACCTGCCTTGGCTTCGGTCGTATGGCGATGGGCGAACATGCTTACGGGTCTGCGACACCTGCAGGGATCATGCGTCTGCTCGAGGCCTATGAGATTCCGCTCGCCGGCAAGCATGCTGTCGTGGTGGGCCGCAGCCCCATCCTCGGCAAGCCGATGTCGCTGATGCTGCTAAACGCCAACTGCACCGTGACCATCTGCCACTCGCGCACACGGGATCTGGAATCCTTCGTGCGGCAGGCCGATATCGTCGTCGGCGCAGTAGGCAAGCCCGAATTCATCCGTGCCTCGTGGATCAAGGACGGTGCGGTGGTGGTGGACGCGGGCTATCACCCCGGTGGCGTGGGCGATATCGAACTCGGGCCGCTTGGCGATCGTGTCGCCGCCATCACCCCGGTGCCGGGTGGCGTGGGCCCGATGACGATCAACACGCTGATCTACCAGACGGTGGATGCGGCAGAGAAATCGCTGGGCTGAGAACCCGCGCACGGGGTCGATTGTCGCGGGCATGGCCCGCTCCTACATCCGGGGAGGGCTCAGCGCAGCTGTATCTGCCCGCTGACGCTCACCGTGATGGACGCCGTGCCCGACTCGACAGCCACGGGCGCCGGCGCGGCATCCGCCGCCATCGCCATCATGCTGACACCACGCGTGCGGTACAGCATGGGTTCCGGCGCGCTCCCCACGTTGATGTCCACCACCTCGTAGCCTTTGGCGCCCATCGACTCCGCAATCAGCTTCGCGCGCTCGGCGAAGGCTTTCAGCGCCTCACGCGTCAGCTCGGCCTCTGCCTTCAGGCGCGTGGCGCGCGTGGGCACAAAACTC
>JBIKKL010000159.1:0-9013 GCA_044360365.1 Burkholderiales bacterium
GACCCTTGTTGTAGCCGCCGGTCTTGCCCAGCACTTGCGCTGTCAGGCGGACGATATCCGCGCCGCGCATCAGGTAGACCACGAGCGGGTCGCGGTAATGAGGAGCGACGGCATCGTCGGCGCGCAGATCGCAGAATGCGCCGATCATCGCGGCCTCTTCGCCGGCGCTCGGGAACCAGCGCGGGTTCGCGGAGCACAGTACGTCGTCGAGTTCGCGCGAAAGTGCCATCCAGCCGTAAAGGCGCAGTCCTTCGCCTAGACGCGTGGCCTCGGTCGGTTCGAGTATCGGTAGATCGACCATGACTCAGCGACCCGACTCAGCAAGTGCCCGTTCGATGGCGGTGGTATCGCGTGGTTCATCGGACGCAGCAATGACGGCCAGGGCATCGCCCGACTTCATGATCTGACCGTCGCCGGCAAGGATCCGCGCGAGGACGCCTGAAGCGGAGGCGACCACTTCGATATTGGCTTTGTCGGATTGCACCTCGAGCACCGGCTCGCCTTCGGTGATGGTGTCGCCGACGGCCTTGAGCCAGACGACGACCTCGGCTTCGCCCGTGCTGGCGCCGAGGTCCGGGAGTCGGAGGATGTTCATCGATGAATCTCTCGCTGGCTGGTCGGATGACGCTCGGCACTCGCATTCGGAAATCGAGCCTGAGGCCATGGCCAGGAATTGTAGCGCACGGATACGGCCAGACGGGCCGCTCGATGCTTGAGCGGTGCTCGATCCGGTCGAGGCGAGGTGTGCGTGGAACGGACGCCGCGCGTCTTCGTCGAACTGTCACGCAGGGGTGCTAACGTAGACTAGGTCGCATCGCGCCGTAAAGCGTCACAATGGATGTGTGCATGGATCTTCCGGTTCAAGCCACCGTGCTGCCGGCGGCCCACTTCCGAGGACGCGCACGAAAACTGCGTAGCGTCCTCGACCCCGAGTGGACTCCCCCCTGTGCACGTGCACGCTGCCAGCGCCTTGCGTCGTGCCCCCGGACAGGCGACCCCGGCCGTACGTAAATCGAACGCGACCACGCAAGGATCCTCATGATCGACACCCACGAACTCAAGCAGCTGAATGCCTATTGGCGTGCATGCAACTACCTTGCCGCCGGCATGATCTACCTGCGCGACAACCCGCTGCTGCGTGAGCCGCTGCGCCCGGAGCACATCAAGGAGCGTCTGCTCGGTCACTGGGGGGCGAGTCCCGGACTGAGTTTTACCTGGGTGCACCTGAACCGACTGATCGTCAAGTACGACCTTGATGCGCTGTTTCTCGCCGGACCCGGTCATGGCGCGCCGGGGGTGCTGGCGCCGGCCTATCTCGAAGGCACCTACAGCGAGGTCTATCCCAACAAGAGCGAGGACGAGGCCGGCCTGCGCCGCTTCTTCAAGTCGTTTTCCTTCCCGGGCGGCATAGGCAGCCATTGCACGCCGGAAATGCCCGGATCGATCCACGAAGGCGGCGAGCTGGGCTATAGCGTTTCCCATGCTTTCGGCGCCGCCTTCGACAATCCGGACTTGCTGGTTGCGGTCATGGTCGGCGATGGCGAGGCCGAGACCGGGCCGCTCGCCACGTCGTGGCATTCGAACAAGTTCCTCAACCCGATTCGCGACGGCGCGGTGCTGCCCATCCTGCACCTCAACGGCTACAAGATCCACAACCCCACGCTGCTCGCGCGCATCTCGCACGATGAACTGGAAAGCCTTTTCCGGGGCTACGGCTGGACGCCGTACTTCGTCGAGGGGGATGAGCCCATGGCCATGCATCAGCGGATGGCAGAGACGCTCGAGCGCTGCGTGCTGGAGATTCGGGACATCCAGGCGCAGGCGCGCCGTAGCGGCACGCCCCATCGACCGCGCTGGCCGATGGTCGTATTGCGTTCGCCCAAGGGCTGGACCGGACCGGCGCAAGTCGACGGCAAGAAGGTGGAGGGCTACTGGCGCTCGCACCAGGTCCCGCTGGCCGGCGTGCGCGAGCAGCCGGCTCACTTGCAGCAGCTGGAGGCGTGGCTGCGCAGTTACGAGCCGGATGCGCTGTTCGACGAGGCAGGCCGGCTGCGCCCGGAGTTGCGGGCGCTGGCGCCCAAGGGCAACCGGCGCATGAGTGCCAACCCGCACGCCAACGGCGGTCTGCTGCGGGGAGATTTGCGTATGCCGGACTTCCGCGACTATGCAGTGGCGTTGCCGGGCCCCGGTACGTTGCGCGCCGAGAACACCCGACCGCTCGGGCGTCTCCTGCGTGACGTGATGCGCGACAACCCCGACTGCTTCCGGGTCTTCGGTCCGGATGAGAACGCATCGAACAAGCTCGATGCAATCTACGAGGTGACGAAGAAGACCTGGCTCGCGGACATCCTGCCGGAAGACGCCGGTGGCAGTGAGATTTCCCCGGACGGCCGGGTGATGGAGATGCTCTCCGAACACACCATCGAGGGCTGGCTCGAGGGCTACCTGCTCACCGGACGCCATGGCTTTCTATCGAGCTACGAAGCGTTCGTGCACGTGATCGACTCGATGTTCAATCAGCACGCCAAGTGGCTGGACATGAGCAAGCAGGTACCCTGGCGCGCACCGGTGGCCTCGCTCAACCTGCTCATCACCTCGACCGTATGGCGTCAGGACCATAACGGCTTTACCCATCAGGATCCCGGCTTCCTCGATCTGGTGGTCAACAAGAGCCCGGCGGTCACCCGCATCTACCTGCCTCCCGACGCCAATACGTTGCTGGTGACGGCCGCCGGGTGCCTGGAGAGCACCGATCTCGTCAACGTGATCGTGTGCGACAAGCAGAATCACCTGCAGTATCTCGACATGGACGCGGCGATCCGCCATTGCACCAAGGGTGTCGGCATCTGGGATTGGGCGAGCAACGACGCCGGGTCGGAGCCGGACGTCGTCATGGCCTGTGCGGGCGACATTCCCACCAAGGAGGCGCTGGCGGCCACCATGCTGCTGCGTGAGCACTTCCCCGCGCTGAAGGTGCGCTTCGTCAACGTGGTGGATCTCTACAAGCTGGTGCCCCCCAGCGAGCATCCGCACGGATTGTCGGACAGGGACTTCGACAGCCTGTTTACCCGCGACAAGCCCGTGATCTTCAATTTCCACGGCTATCCGTGGCTCATCCACCGCATGGCCTATCGCCGCACGAACCACGCCAACCTGCACGTGCGCGGCTACAAGGAAAAGGGCAGTATCAATACGCCGCTCGAACTGGCGATCGAGAATGAGATCGATCGCTACAGCCTCGCCATCGACGTCATCAACCGCGTGCCCTCGCTGCTGGTGGCCGGCGCTCATGCCAAGGAGAAGCTGCGCGACATGCAGATCGAGTGCCGCAATTACGCGCACGAGCACGGGGTGGATCTGCCGCAGGCAGGTGGCTGGACGTGGCTTACCCCATCATAGGGGTTGCCAGGTTGGCGTAAGTGCTGCAGCGCGAGCGCAAACGGTCTGGCGAAACCGCAAGACCTCTGGCCACCCGTGAACCACGGGCCAGGGGTCATTCCAGCGCGCCGAGGCGGCGCAGCAAGGCCTTTTCGATCTCGAGCACCAGGAGCAATGCGACGCCGACGGCCACGATGGCGGCCCCCCAGGTCAACGGCAGTGCTTCGGTTCGGAACAGGCGTTGCATCAGCGGGGTGTAGGTGAATAGAAGTTGCAGCGCGAACACGCCCGCCACGGCGGTCAGTACGAGCGGCGTGCCGCGCACGCCCTGCCAGGTGAACGATGCCGCCTTGAGATAGCGCACGCTGAACAGGTAGAAGACTTCCATGCATACCAGCGTGTTGACGGCCACGGTGCGTGCAGCCTCGACGCTCGCGCCTTGCTGCAAGGCCCACTCGAACATGGCAAAGATGCCGGTCAGGAACAGGGTCGAGACGAACACGATGCGCCAGACCAGGAAACGCGACAGCAGCGGTTCGTCCACCGGACGGGGCGGACGACGCATCACGTCGGATTCCGTCGGTTCGAAGGCCAGTACCATCGCCAGCGCGACCGAACTGACCATGTTCACCCACAGCACCTGCGCAGGAAGGATCGGCAGCGCAACGCCGAGCAGTATCGCCAGCAGCAAGGTCAGCGATTCGCCGCCATTGATCGGCAGCAGGAAGGTGACCGTCTTCTTCAGATTGTCATAGACCGTCCGGCCCTCCTCGACGGCATGGGCGATCGAGGCGAAGTTGTCGTCGGCCAATACCATGGCGCCGGCCTGCTTGGCGGCTTCGGTGCCCTTCTTGCCCATCGCCACGCCGACATCCGCCTGCTTGAGGGCCGGCGCGTCGTTGACGCCGTCGCCGGTCATCGCGACGATCTCGCCATTGGCCTTCAGTGCGCGCACCAGGCGCAGCTTGTGCTCGGGACTTGCGCGCGCGAACACGCGGGCATCGCGCACCGCTTCGCGCAGCGCGGCATCGTCCATCGCCTCGATCTCCGGTCCGGTGATGGCACGATGTGTTCCAGCCATCCCCAGCTGGGCGGCGATCGCGGCCGCGGTCACGCCGTGGTCGCCGGTGATCATCACGACGCGGATGCCCGCAGCGTGGCACCTCGAGACCGCCTGTACAGCCTCTTCGCGGGGCGGATCGATGATGCCGACGATGCCCAGCAGCGTGAGCCCGTGCTCGGCATCGGCATGCTGCAGCTCGCGCTGGCCGCGGGGAAGCTCCACTTCAGCGAGCGCCAGCACCCGTCGCCCGGCACGCGCTTCGGTGTCGATGGCCGCTTGCCAGTCGGCGAGCATCAGCGGCTGCGGTCTGCCATCCGGGCCGGCCTGTCGGGAACACATCGCGAGCACGCGCTCCGGGGCGCCCTTGAGCAGCAGCACGCTGGCTTCGCCGCGGGTATGCAGCGTGGCCATGTAGCGATGCTCGGACTCGAAGGGAATCACGTCGAGTCGTGGGCGCTCGATCCTCAGTTCCGCCGGATTCAGTCCGAACTTCATCGCCAGCGTGAGCAGGGCACCCTCCGTCGGATCGCCGGCCAGGCGCCAGCCGGTCTCGTCCTCGTGCAGGCTCGCGTCGTTGCACAGCGCCGCCACTTCGGCCAGTCGCATCACTGCCGGTGTCTCGCGCGTCAGTTGTGCCGGATCGATCGGTCTGCCGTCCACCGCGAGTGAGCCCGCCGGCGCGTAGCCTACGCCCTGCACGTCGATCGCAAGCCCGGCACAGACCAGAGACTGCACCGTCATTTCGTTGCGGGTCAGAGTGCCGGTCTTGTCCGAGCAGATGACGGTCACCGCGCCCAGCGTCTCGACGGCCGGCAGGCGCCGGATGACGGCGTGGCGCCGGGCCATGCGCTGCACGCCGATGGCCAGCGTGATCGTCAGAATGGCCGGCAGGCCCTCCGGGATGGCTGACACCGCAAGCCCGACGGCAGCCATGAAGGTGTCGCCCGCCGTCATGTCGCGCACGAACATCCCGAACAAAAACAGCATCGCGGCCGCTGCGAGGATTACCAGCGTCAGCTTCTTGCCGAAGGCATCCATCTTGACCAGCAGCGGCGTCGTGCCTTGCTCGACCGATGCCAGCATGCGGCCGATGCGGCCGATCTCGGTGGCGGCACCCGTGGCAACGACGACTGCACGCGCCTGGCCCTGTGTGACCAGCGTGCCGGCGTAGCCCATGCACCAGCGATCGCCGATGGCTGCCTCCGCGGCCACGGCATCGATCGACTTGGTCACCGGCACGGACTCGCCCGTCAGCGCGGCTTCGTCGATGTGCAGGTTGCGCGCCTGCAGCAGGCGCACGTCCGCGGGGACGCTGTCGCCCGACGCGAGCAGAATCACATCGCCGGGCACCAGTTCGGCCGCATCGATATCGTGCTGGCGGCCGTCGCGCAGCACCACGGCGTGCGGCGAGAGCAGGTGACGGATGGCCTGGAGTGCCTGTTCGGCCTTGCCTTCCTGGATGAAGCCGATCAGCGCATTGAGCACCACTACGGCGGCGATGACGCCGCTGTCGATCCAGTGCCCCATGGCAGCAGTCACTGCCGCTGCAACCATCAGCACCATCAGCAGGAGGTTGTTGAACTGCCGCAGCAGACGCACCAGTACGCCGGGCGGTGGGGGTTCGGCCAGTCGATTCGGCCCATGTGCCGACAGGCGGCGGGTGACTTCGGCCTGATCCAGGCCGTGGGGCCCCGAGGCCAGCGTCCGCAATACGTCCGATGCGTCGGATGCGTGCCAGGTTGCGGACGTACCGGACGTCGTGCGATCGTGCTTCTGCTTCAGTTCGTCCATCCGCATTCCTAGATTGTTTCAGCGCCGCTGCATTGATCCCCTGCCCAGAGGCGGCGTACTGCGAAAAATCAGCGGTCCCTTTACCGTGACGGGCCCCGGATGCGCCCAACTACTGGACCAGGGCGCGCCGCACAAATTCCCCTGCCCCTCGTGCAGACAAAGCATGCTGCGTGCGCACATTCTCCCAAATCCCACATTGGCAATGCAGGAAAAGCAGGTAATCTGACGAGGCTGAGGGGAGCGGTCAGCAGCGGGCGCCGATCCCTTCGCGCTCAAGCCGAAGGAGCCGACATGACACGCAGCGACACCGCCGCCTGCAAGCTGGGGGCGGTCCTGGGCGCGCTTGCCGCGCCGCTACCGGCATGGGCCCAGAATGCCCCAACGAGCGTGGATGAGCGCATCAGTGCGGCGATCCAGCCCTTTTCGGAGGCGGTCGCCGGGCTGATTTTTTATTCGGTTCCGGTGGCCGGCACCCGCTTTCCGCTCATCGTCGGCTGGCTGATCGTTGCCGCACTCATCTTCACGATCTACTTCCGCTTCGTTCAGGTACGGGGTTTTTGCCACGCCATCGACGTTGTGCGCGGGCGCTATTCCGATCCCACGCATCAGGGCGAGGTCACGCCCTTTCAGGCGCTGACGACGGCGGTCTCGGGCACGGTGGGGCTGGGCAATATCG
The DNA here is from genome assembly GCA_044360365.1 of Burkholderiales bacterium. Classification (GTDB taxonomy): domain Bacteria; phylum Pseudomonadota; class Gammaproteobacteria; order Burkholderiales; family WYBJ01; genus WYBJ01. Next base: position 6,909 of record JBIKKL010000159.1, read on the forward strand.
CCGGTGTGGCCGTGGCAGTGAGCGTCGGCGGCGCCGGCGCCACGTTCTGGATGATCCTGGCCGGCCTGCTGGGCATGGCCTCGAAGTTCACCGAGGTCACCCTGGGCGTGAAGTATCGTGACATCAGGCAGTCCGACGGCGCCGTTGCCGGCGGGCCCATGCGATATCTCTCCAAGGGCCTGGCGGAGCGGGGTTGGGCCCGGCTCGGGAAGGTGCTGGCGGTCTTCTTCGCCATCTGTTGCGTGGGTGGTTCGATCGGCGGCGGAAACATGTTCCAGGCCAACCAGAGCTTCCAGCAGGTGGTCCATGTCACCGGCGGTGCCGATAGTCCGCTCGCCGGCCAGGGCTGGTTGTTCGGACTGGCGATGGCGGTCATCGTGGGCCTGGTGATCATCGGCGGCATCCGCTCGATCGCGGCCGTGACCGCCCGGCTGATTCCCGGCATGGCACTGCTGTACCTGGGGGCGGGGCTGGTCATCCTGCTGATTCACGTCGACCAGATCTTCCGGGCCTGCGGCGAGATCATCGGCGGCGCATTCACGGCGCAAGGGGTGACGGGAGGCGTCATGGGTTCCCTGATCCAGGGCTTTCGTCGAGCCGCCTTCTCCAATGAAGCCGGCATCGGCTCGGCGGCGATCGCGCACTCGGCGGTTCGGACCGACCAGCCGGTGTCACAGGGACTTGCCGCGCTGCTCGAGCCGTTCATCGACACCGTGGTGATCTGCGCCATGACCGCCCTGGTCATCGTCATCACCGGTCACGTGAACGCCGGCGGCGTGACCGAACTGGCCGGCGAAGCAAGAGGTGTGGCCCTGACCTCGGCCGCCTTCGGCCGCGAGATCTCGTGGTTCCCCTACGTGCTGGCCGTCTGCGTGGTGCTGTTCGCCTTCTCGACCATGATCACGTGGTCGTACTACGGGCTGCAGGCCTGGGTCTACCTGTTCGGAGACAGCAAGGCGATCGACCTGGCATACAAGCTGATGTTCCTGGTCTGCGTGGTGATCGGCTCGACGATGAGCCTCGGTCCGGTGGTCGACTTCTCGGACTCGATGATCTTCGCGATGGGTATCGCCAACATCATCGGCCTGTATCTCCTGATGCCGGTGGTCAAGCGCGAGCTGGACTTGTACTGGGAAGGCATCCGCAGCGGCCGGATCAAGCGCTTTCGCTGAGGCGAGGCCGTGGAGACCGCGCCCTCGTGCTGCTAGTTCGCCTTCGCTCCCGCTGCCCTGACCAGATTGCCCTTGGACACGATCTCGGCCTTGATCTGCGCGGCGAACTCCGTCGGCGAATTGCCGATGACGATGCCGCCGTTGTCGGTGAACTTGCTGCGCACATCAGGCATGGCTATCACGCGGGCGGCGTCCTGCTGCAATTTCGCAAGTATGGCCGCAGGCGTTCCCGTCGGCGCCAGCAGACCGAACCATGCGACGGCCTGAAAATCCGGGTAGCCGGATTCCGCGATGGTGGGCAGCTCCGGCGCCACCGGGACGCGCTTCAGGGAACTCACCGCGACCGCACGCAACTTCCCTGCGCGCACTTGCGGCAACGTGAACAGGGTATTGCCGAAGATCATCGTGATGCGGCCGCCGACGATATCGGCCATGGCCTGAGCCCCATCCTTGTACGGAACGTGCGTGAGATCGACGCTCGCCCGACTCGCCAGCAGCGCACCGGCGAGATGCTGCGATGTTCCGGCGCCCGACGAGCCATAGGTGATCTCGCCCGGGCGCGACTTGGCAAGCGCCACCAGCTCCTTCACGCTCCTGGCGGGCAGGGAGGGATGAACGACGAGGATGTTCGGCGTTTCGACGACGTTCATGATCGGTGCGAAGTCGCGCAGCGGATCGTAGGCGAGCTTGGGGTAGATCGTCACGTTGGTGGTCATCGCGGCATCGCCGCTGAACAGCAAGGTGTATCCGTCGGGCGTCGACTTCGCCACACGTTCCGCAGCGACGCTGCCGGCGGCTCCGGGCACGTTCTCGACTACCACCGGCTTCGCCCAGAGTTCGGCGAGTTTCTGAGTCATGATCCGTGCGCTGATGTCCGCAGCGGTGCCCGCGGGAAACGGCGCGACCACGCGAACGGGCTTCTCCGGGTAAGCG
>JBIKKL010000483.1:0-4130 GCA_044360365.1 Burkholderiales bacterium
GCTTGCGGCGGCGCTTGCGGGAGTACCGCGTGGCGAGTCGCTTGGCGATCTGACGCACCAGCACCCGCATGCGGGCGAGATCGCGCGGATCGAGGTTCATCAGGCGGGCCTCGCGCAGCATCCGCTCCTTGAACTGCTCCTGTTCGCCGCGCGCGTAGAGCAGGAGCGCGCGCTCGACGAAATCCTTGGTCTTGTCCCAGAGCTGTTCGAGACGCTGGTCGAGCATGTCGGCGCGCTCCGACCCGCTTTGCGTCTGCGATTCGCGCAGTTCGAGGATTTCGCGCTCGACGTCGCGAAGCCCCATGCGTTCCAGGATCTGGCGCACGTAGCGGTTCTTCTGCGTGAAGTAGCGGATCTCCTGCAGATTCGATTCCCGGGCCGAGACTTCGATCTGGGTCGCGAGTGCCGTCGTATCGTTCTGCTCCAGCAACTGGGAGAGGGTCGGTCCGAGTCCGCCTTCCTGCTCCATGTGCTGATCGGTCGGGCCGCCGGCCCCTGTGGGCGTCCCCGTGGGCTGATCGCTGCGCGGCTGATCCTTCTGCTGCTCTTCCTGCGGGCGCTTCAGAAAATCGTCGCGCTTGAAGTACAGATCGAAGGCCTGGTCGTAGACCACTTTCTCGTCCGGCGTCTTGGCGAGGATGAGGCCCAGCGTATCCTTGAGCATGGTGCGGTCGCGGAACCCGATCAGATCGACCGCACGCGCCGCGTCGATGCCTTCGGCCGCCGAGACACGCAGCCCGGCACTGCGTGCCACCTGAAGGAAACGGCGCAGCGGTTCGCTCGCAGCGGCCTGCTGCGGCGTGGGGGCGGGTGGGATCGTGAAGCTCGCCATCGGAGGCTCGGCGCGAAGTCGCTTCAGACGTTGAGCGTCATCGCCTTCTGCGCGTTGTGCGTCAGTTCGGCGACTTTCTTTCCGGCAGCTTCCATGTCTGCCTCGAACTTGAGCAGCACATTTAGCGTATCGCGCACCAGATCGACCTCCAGTGCACCGGTATGCATGAGCACCATCACGCGTGCCCAGTCGATCGATTCGCTGACGGAGGGCAGCTTCTTCAAGTCGAGCGTGCGCAGCTGCTGCACGAACGAGACGATCTGCGAGAGCAGACGCGCGTCGATACCCGGCACGCGGGAGGCGATGATCTTCGCTTCGAGCTTCTCGTCCGGGAAGCCGATGTGCAGATGCAGGCAGCGACGCTTCAGGGCGTCTCCGAGGTCGCGGGTGGAGTTCGATGTGAGTAGCACGATGGGCGGTACGATGGCCCCGACGCTTCCGATCTCCGGAATCGTGACCTGGTAGTCGGACAGAATCTCCAGCAGAAAGGCTTCGAATTCCTGATCCGACTTGTCGATCTCGTCGATGAGGAGCACAGCGCCCTTCGGCTGCTCCAGCGCCCTCAACAGCGGACGCGGCTCGACGAAGTTTCGCGAAAAGAAGACGTCACCGAAGCCATGCAGCTTGTCGAGCGCGGCGGTGAGGCTGTCGGTCTCGCCGATCAGTGCGCCAACCTTGTCGCGCAGGATCTGGGTGTAGAGCAGCTGCTTGCCGTACTTCCACTCGTACAGCGCCTTGGATTCGTCGAGACCCTCGTAGCACTGCATGCGGATGAGGGGCAGGTCGAGCCAGCTCGCGACCGACTTGGCGAGTTCGGTTTTCCCGACGCCGGCGGGCCCTTCGACCAGGATGGGCTTCTGCAGATGGTGCGCGATATAGATCGCGGTGGCGATTTGGCGCGAAGGGATGTAGCCGACGCCGGTCAGCCCTGCGTCCACTTCTTCGATCGATCGGACGGTGCGCGTGGGTACGGGGAGCGGTTGAGTCTGCATGTTGGAATCGTGGGCAATCGGCTTGAATCTGTGGAGGATAGCAGGGGTTGGGCGGATGCCGAAACCAGCGCACGGCCGATTGCGAATCGACAGCGGGTCCTCCGAGGGGTACGCGGTCAGGACGGCGAAGCGAACCGCCGAAAGTGCATCTCGGCGGACGCTTCCGGAGTTGGCAAGGCGGCATGGTCGTGGCTGGTCCGGATCCGAGCGTGGACGACCCTGACGGGGATCGCACCTGCAACGCTTGCCCCGAGGGACTGTCGACCCGTTTCGAACGCCTGGTCGACGCGCTTCATCCCATCGTCGATCTTCTCGATCAGGGCCTCATGGGCTTGACCGACGACGGGGCGACGTTCAACGGAATGTATGGGCTCGATTCGAAGAACGGTCTGCCCTACCGTCCGGATCGTCGCTTCTTGACGCTCTCGGGTGGCATGCAGTTTCCGCCGAACCTCGTCGCGCCGGCGGCGAACACGGCGAACACGATTCGATCGTGCGACGTGGTTGCGGTGATGGATCCGCTTTCGGCTTGCAGCGTGGCTCGACGTACCCGGGGCGATGGTAAAGCTGCTCGCGCACCTGGAATCGCCGGTCTTCGATCCCTCGTCGCGCTATTGCTGATTCCAGTCGTGCGCGCAGGCGTTCGTCGAGCCGATCGGGCTAATGCTCGAGCTTGATGTTTGCGCTCTTGATGACCTTGATCCATTTCTCGTGGTCCGAGCGCATGAGAGCCGCGAACTGCTCGGGGGTGTTGATGAGCGGCTCGACCCCTTGCGCGTTGAGGAGCTTGCGGATGTCGGGCAGGTCGAGAAACTTCGCCATCTCGGCCGAGAACTTCTCGACGATCGCGCTCGGCGTGGCCGCGGGCGCGACGACGCCGTACCAGCCTTTCGAGTCGAAGCCCGGGAAGCCGGCTTCCGCGAAAGTCGGCAAGTTCGGCACGGCGGCGGCGCGCTTGTCGCCCGAGATCGCCAGACCCTTGAGCTTGCCCGACTGGATGTGAGGAATGACGGGGGCCGGCGTGCTGAGGAATACCTGCACCTGCCCGCCCAGCAGCTCGGTGATCGCCGGACCCGCACCCTTGTAGGGAATGTGCTGCATCCTGATGCCGGCCATTTGACTCATGAGTTCCGTCGACAGATGCGAGGTCGTGCCGGCACCGTAGGTCGCGTAGTTCAACTGCCCGGGTTTGGCCTTGGCGGCAGCGATCATCCCCTGCAAATCCTTGAAGGGGACGTGCGGGCTCGCCGCGAGAATGTTTTCGTTCTTGCCGACCGAGCCGACGGGGGCGAAATCCTTGAGAGGATGATAGGGGGCCTTGATGAGGAGCGGCGTCAGCACATGGCCGCTACCCGCCAGCATGAAGGTGTAGCCGTCGGGAGTCGCGCGGGCGGTCAATTCGGTGCCGATGATCGTATTGCCGCCAGGCCGGTTGTCGACGATGACCTGCTGTCCCCAGGCTTCGGTCAGCTTGTGTGCCACCAGCCGCGCCATGATGGTGTTGCCGCCACCGGGAGCATAGGGGCTGATGATGCGTATCGGTCGGTTGGGATAGTTCGACTGAGCAACGCTGTGAGCTGCGGTGCCGACGAAGAGCGTTGCAACGACCAGGCGTGCGAGCAGTATGTTGCGATGCATGTTCAATCTCCTCCGTGGCGTGTGGTGCACGCCTTGTTCGTGACCGGGATCGGCGAGCGATCCGGGCGTCGGTGCGCAGCGTCAGCAGACACCCTTGCCGCGCAATGCCGCGAGTTGTTCGTCGCTATAGCCTAGCAGGCGCTTCAGGACTTCGTCCGTATGCTCGCCCAGATGCGGGGCCCGCACGGGCGCGCGGGCGGGCGTGTTCGACATGCGCACCGGCGTGACCGGCGACTTGATCCGGTACCCTGCGACGTCGACTTCGAAGAACGCCTTGCGGGCTTCAAGCTGTTTGCACTCGTGTACGTCCTGGGCCGTCTGCACCGGACCGACCGAAAAGCCGAGCTGGCCCAGAGCACGCGTGGCCTCCCACGCGCTTTTGTCGGCGAGCCACACCTGCAGTGCTGCGCGCAGGTGGGGCTTCACTGCATCGGCACCTGGCGTGCGATAGTCGTAGCGGGGATCCTCGAAGTATTCAGGGTGGCCCATCAGTTCGTACAACGCCTGCCAGCGCTTCGGTTCGCCGCCCCATAGCGAGAAGGCGATATGGCCTGTCCCGCACTGCATGATGGAGGTGAAGGTACCGAGCCAACCTTCGCTGCCCGGTGGCGGCAGACGCTTGCGCACCGAATAGGCCGCCACCGATTGCCAACAGACGGCAGCCATCG
>JBIKKL010000407.1:0-4872 GCA_044360365.1 Burkholderiales bacterium
ATCGCCACATCGATGAATTGCCCGAGTCCGGTCTTCTGTCGCTGCTGGATGGCGAGCACGATGCCCAGCGCGGCCCAGATGGCGGGAATGGTGTCGCCGATCGATGCGCCGACGAATACCGGTTCGCCCGCCGCACCGGACAATTCGGACAAGCCCCCCATCGCCTGGGCGATGGCGTTGTTGGCCGGCCAGTCGGAGTACGGGCCTTCCAGACCCTTCATCTGGCCGAAGCCGCTGATCGCCGCATAGATGATCCTGGGATTGATCGCGTTTAGGGACGCATAGCCGAGGCCGAGCTTGTCCATGGTGCCTGGCCGAAAGTTCTCCAGCACGACATCGGCCTTGCGTGCGAGGTCGAGAAAGATCTGCTTGCCCTCGGGAGCCTTGAGATCGAGGGTGATGCCCTTGCGATTGCGCCCCAGTGTGTAGAAGAAGCCGCTGAGGCGTTCTTCGGTGGGCAGCATCGGCACGGTCGCGCGTCCGCGATCGCCGCTCCTGGGCTCCTCGATCTTGATGCAGTCGGCACCATAGTCGGCCAGGATGGAGCCGCAGTAAGGGCCGGCGATGATGTGGCTGAGTTCGAGGACGACGATACCGTCGAGGGGGAGCGTCATGAATGGTCCTGTGGATGCGGTCGGGACGTCGGTCGGTATGTTAGGCGCTCGCGATGACTCGGCGCAATTTGCCGTGCCCTGCTCCTCGCACCTGCCATATCGTGACGAATCCTTGATCTGGATCAAACGACGACACGGCCTTCCGTTCTGTAGTTCGGTTCGTGCGGTGCTGTTGCAGAGTAGGGGCACAGCACGAGCGTCCAAGCCGGAGGGGGCCTTTCATGTACGACATTCGATTCCATGGTCGCGGCGGCCAGGGCGCGGTCATCTGCGCCAACATGCTGGCCGCTGCATTGGCGCAGGAAGGCAAGTATGCGCTGTCGTTCCCGCTGTTCGCGGGTGATCGACGTGGTGGTCCGGTGACTGCATTCGTGCGGATCAGCGACATCGAGGCCGAAGTCCCGCGGTGCCAGATCTACGAACCGGACGGGCTCATCGTCATGCACCCGGCGCTGCTCGCGCAGCCGGGCACAGGCAACGACGGTGTCCTGAAGGGATTCCGTGCAGGCGGGCTCGTGCTGATCAATTCCTCGAAACTGCCGGACGATTACGAGTTGCCGGTGCGGGCGAGGGTGGCGACCGTGAACGCGACGGGCATTGCCGAGCGCCATGGATTGGGTACCGCCACGTCGCGTCCGGTCAATACAGCCATACTCGGGGCGCTCGTACGCGTAACGGGGCTCGTGTCGTTCGCGAGTGTCGAGGCGGCCATACGCCAGGAAGTGCCCGAGAAGGTCGAGCCCAATCTGGCCGCGGCGCGCGAGGCTTTCGAGAGCGTCGTTCTCGCCAGGGAGAGCGTCCATGCGTGAGCCGCCCCGTCCCGCGCCCGAGCGCGTCAAGCCCATTGTTGCGCTCATCAAGCCCCAGAAGGCCACGAACGTCGGCGATTGGCGCAATCAGCGTCCCGTGTTCGTGAGTCAGACGCCGCCTTGCACCGGTGGATGTCCCGCCGGGGAACAGATTCGGGACTACATCGCACTCGGACTGCAGGGTCGGATGGACGAGGCATGGCGCTTGATCAAGGAGGACAATCCGATCCCCGCGGTCATGGGGCGCGTGTGTTATCACCCCTGCGAGAGTGCCTGCAATCGTGTCGAGTTCGATGAGCCCGTCGCGATTCACGCGCTGGAGCGCCGCATCGGCGACCACGGCTTGGCGCAGGGGCTGCGCGTCGGGAAGGCACCAAGCAACGGAAGCTCCATTGCCGTCATCGGCTCCGGGCCGGCCGGGCTATCCGCCGCTTACCACGCCGTGCGCAAAGGCTACGCCGTGACGGTATACGAAGCGGCGCGGAAGCCCGGCGGCATGCTTCGTTACGGTATTCCTGCGTATCGCCTGCCGCGTGATGTACTCGATGCGGAAATCGCGGGGCTCGAAGCGCTCGGTGTGCGATTCGAATGCGAGCGCAACATCGGGGCATCGCAATCGTGGGAGATGCTCGCGCCGTATGCCGGCGTCGTTCTGAGCGCAGGCTGCAGTGCCGGTCGCAAGCTCAGTGCACCCGGAGCGGATGCGGTGGGCGTCTACGACGGGCTCACCTTCCTGCGTGCAGTGAACAGCGGCGGGGAGTCGCCGATCCGTGCCGGGGCGCGGGTACTCGTTATCGGGGGCGGCAATGTCGCCATCGACGCTGCGCGGGTGTCGCGGCGGCTCGGGGCGGCAGAGGTGAGTCTCGCCTTCCTCGAAACCGAGGCGACGATGCCGGCGTATCCGGAGGAGCGCAACGACGCTCGTGCCGAGGGGATTCGGTTTCTTCCTTCGCAGCATTTTCTGGGCTTCGAGCGAGGCGGGGGGAGTGCGATCGTCGCCCGATGTGTGCGTATCGACGCGTTTCGGTTCGATGCGCAGGGTGGCGCAATCGTCGATGCCATACCCGGGTCGGAGCACCGGCTGGAAGTCGATGTCGTCGTCGTGGCGATCGGACAGCGTGCAGATCTGGATTTCCTGCCGATTGCCTTGAAGGTGCAGTGGGAGGCGGTTGCAGCCGGCGAGGTCGTGCCGATGGGGAAGCAGTGGATCGTGGGCGCGGGCGATGCCGTCGAGGGGCCGTCCTCGGTCGTTCGGGCGGTCGGCAGCGGCAAGCGTGCCGCAGCTTTGCTGGATGCGCAGTTGCGGGGCGAGTCCCTTCCTCGGTTCGCGAAGCCGGCGACGGTCCCGTTCGGGCAGCTCAACATGGGCTACTTCAACGAGACTTCGTCGGTACGCGCCGAGCATCTTGCGCATGATCGGCGCTTGCAGAGCTTCGAGGAAGTGGTGGGCGGCTATGACGCCGATGCCTTCGCTGCCGAAGGGGGCCGATGTTTTCACTGCGGCGATTGCAACTATTGCGGCAACTGCTGGGTATTCTGCCCCGAGAGTTCCATCACGACCTTGCCGCAGAGCGAAGGCATCAACGGCACCTTGCGCTTTCAGGTGGACAACGTGACGTGCAAGGGCTGCGGGATCTGCACGCATGAATGTCCGAGGGCTGCGCTGACGATGGTGGAGGAGTTCCAATGAACAAGCCGATCAATGCCGGCGCGAACGAGACCCGCGTGCTGTCCGGAAACTACGCCGCGGCGTGGGGCGCGCGGCTGTCGCAGGTGGAGGTGGTGTCGTTCTACCCGATTACGCCGGCGACCAGCATGCTGGAGAAGGTGGCCGAGTTCGCGTTCAAGGGCGAAATGAGCGCCAAGGTCGTGATGGCCGAAGGCGAGCACTCGGCGATGTCGATCATGGTGGGGGCCTCGATGGCGGGCGCACGCTGCTTTTCGGGATCGGCCGGGCAGGGCATGGCATACATGCACGAACCGCTGCAGGCGGCAGGACGGGGACGCTACCCGATGGTGCTCGTCAACTGCAGTCGCGGCCTCTATCACGGCTCGAACAACGAGCACCCCGAGCACGACGACAGCATGACGGTCAGAGACTCGGGTTGGGTGCAGCTCTTCTGCGAAAGCAGCCAGGAGGTGCTCGATACCGTGATCCAGAGCTACAAGATTGCGGAGAAGGCGAGCCTGCCCGTGATGCCGGTGCAGGAGGGCTTCTACATGTCGCATGCGTACGAGCCGGTGCACATACCGCATCCGGCAGCGGTAGCCTCCTATATTCCGAAGGAGCCTCGACGGATCCACATCGATCCGAATCAACCCGCCAAGTTCGGCTCGTGGGATGTGTCGTCGTTTCGGGTCAAGTACGAGCTGCATCAGATCACGTCGATGGCACGCCAGATCGCGAAGGATGCGAACGCCGAGTTCGCGGAGACGTTCGGGCGCAGCTGGGGCGTGGTCGAAGCCTACAGGTGCGACGACGCGGACGTGATCTTCATGGCACTCGGGACGCTGGCGAAATCCTGTCGCGTCCTCGTCGATGAGGAGCGCAGCAAGGGACGCAAGGCCGGCTTCCTCAAAGTGAAGCTCTTCAGTCCGTTCCCTGCGAACGAGATCACCCAGGTGCTTTCTGGTGCAAAGAAGGTGGCGGTGATCCAGCGCGGGTTCTCGTATGGGCATGGCGGGCATCTCGCCATCGAGACCAAGGCGGCCATGTACGACGCGGGGCTGCGCGCCCCCGTGTTCGAGTTCGTCTCGGGCCTGGGCGGTACGGACATTCCGATGAAGCTCTACCACGAGATGTCCGACTACGTGTACGAACGCGCGCAGCCCGAGGAAACCGTGCTCTGGATGGGAGTGCCTGCCAAATGAATACTGCGACCGAACCCCTGCAGCATCTGCGGCAGTTCGATACGGACGTCACGACCGAGGAGTTCATCGTGGGCGGTCACGGGGCGTGCGCCGGTTGCGGCGGCTCCATCGCGCTCAAGTGGCTGCTGAAGGTGATGGGGCCGAAGACGGTGATGATCATTCCGCCCCAGTGCAGCGGTCGGGCGTCGACCAATGCCACCATTACCCGGGTACAGGCGCTGTTCCCTGCGGCTGCGGCCTATGCCGCGGGGGTCAAGCACGGTCTGGAGGCGATCGGCGACCACGAGACGCAGGTGATCTCCTATGCGGGCGACGGCGGCACCTACGACATCGGATTGCAGGCGATCTCCGGTGCGGCCGAACGCAACGACGACATCATCCACTTCTGCGGCGACAACGAGGCGTACATGAACACCGGCGTGCAGCGCAGCAGTTCGACGCCGGTCGGCGCGTGGACCAACAGTTCGCCGTCGAAGAGCGAACCGAAGAAGGACATGATGGCGATCATGGCCGCGCACCACATTCCGTATGCGGCGACGGTCAGTATCGCGTATCCGGACGACTACATGCGCAAGGTC
>JBIKKL010000192.1:0-8075 GCA_044360365.1 Burkholderiales bacterium
GGATGGCGCGGCAGATCGTCCACCGACGGAAACACCATGGCCCAGGGCACGTCGGTCTGACGCCCCCAAAGCTCGGCATTGATGAAGTTGCCGAGTCGGCCGGCGGCCAACCCGGGCGGCACCAGCGGCGCGAGAAAGTCCATCACGCCCAGCCACGTCTTGTTCGACATGCGCGCGAAGATCAGCATCGCGACGAGCACGCCGAGAAAGCCGCCGTGAAAGGCCATCCCGCCCTGCCATACATAGAAGATTTCGAGCGGATGTTCGAGGTAGTAACCGGGCTTGTAGAAGAATACGTAACCCAGCCGACCACCGATGATCACGCCCAGCACGCCGTAGAAAAGGATGTCGTCCATTTCGCGTGGCGACCATCCGCGCCACGCATCGCGCGCGGCGCGACGGCGTCCGAGCCACAAGGCCGTCACGAACCCGATCAGGTACATGAGGCCATACCAGCGTATGCCGAACGAGCCGATGGAAACGGCGATGGGATCGAACTGGGGGTGAACGAGCATTCCGGGGGTTATCCGCGTTCGTTAGAATCGGCAGTTTAAGCCCAACATCGAGGAAACCGTTCATGGCCGAGAACTGGCGCAGCCATCTCATCACCGGCGGCGTTGCCCGCTCCCCCAACCGCGCCATGCTGCGCGCCGTCGGCTTCAAGGATGGCGACTTCGTCAAGCCCATCGTCGGCGTCGCGAACGGCCACTCGACCATGAACCCGTGCAACGCCGGGATTCAACCCCTGGTCGACCGCGCCATCGCCGCGCTGGAAGCAGCGGGCGCAAAACCCCAGGTGTTCGGCGTGCCCACCGTGACTGACGGCATCGGCATGGGAACCGACGGCATGAAATACTCGCTCGTCTCGCGCGAGGTCATCGCCGACGCAATCGAAACCTCGGTCAACGGGCAGATGATGGACGGCGTGCTCGTCTGCGGCGGCTGCGACAAGAACATGCCCGGCGGCATGATCGCGATGGCGCGCATGAACGTGCCCGGCATCTATGTCTACGCCGGCACGATCAAGCCCGGCAAGTGGAAGGGCCAGGATCTCACGATCGTCTCCGCCTTCGAGGCCGTCGGCGCATTCACGGCCGGCACGATGAAGAAGGAAGACTACGACGGCATCGAGCGCAATGCGTGTCCGTCGGTCGGTGCCTGCGGCGGGATGTATACCGCGAACACGATGTCGTCCTCTTTCGAAGCCCTGGGAATGAGCCTGCTGGGATCTTCGCAAATGGCCTCGCCCGACAGCGAGAAGGCGGATTCCGCCGCGCAATCCGCCGAGGTGCTGGTCAACGCGATCCGCAAGGGTATCCGTCCGCGCGACATCATCACGCGCAAGTCGATCGAGAATGCGGTCTCGCTCATCATGGCGACCGGCGGCTCGACGAATGCCGTCCTGCACTTTCTCGCCATCGCACACGCGGCCGGCGTGAAGTGGACCATCGACGATTTCGAGCGCGTGCGCCGCAAGGTGCCCGTGCTGTGCGATCTGAAGCCCTCGGGCCGCTTCGTTGCAACCGACTTCCATCGTGCCGGCGGCGTGCCGCAGGTGTTGAAGATGCTGCTCGTGAACGGTCTGCTGCACGGGGACTGCCTCACGATCACCGGGCGCACGATGGCCCAGGAACTGAAGAGCATCCCGAACGCGCCGCGCGCCGATCAGGAGGTCATCCGCCCCTGGGACAAACCGATGTACGCGCAGGGGCACCTCGCCATACTCAAGGGCAATCTTGCCCCGGAAGGCTGCGTGGCGAAGATCACCGGCCTCAAGAAGCCCGTGATCACCGGGCCGGCCAAGGTCTACAACTCCGAGAAGGCGTGCATGGATGCCATCATGGCGCGCAGGATCAAGGCAGGCGACATCGTCGTCATCCGCTACGAAGGGCCGAAGGGCGGGCCCGGCATGCAGGAGATGCTGGCGCCCACCTCGGCACTGATCGGCCAGGGGCTCGGCGAGTCGGTCGGCCTGATCACCGACGGCCGCTTCTCCGGCGGAACATGGGGCATGGTGGTCGGCCACGTGGCGCCGGAGGCCTACGAAGGCGGAACGATCGCGCTGGTGAAGAACGGCGATTCGATCACCATCGACGCACACAAGCGGCTCATCCAGCTCAATGTCCCCGAGAAGGAACTGAAGGCACGCCGCAAGGCCTGGAAGCAGCCGAAGCCGCGTTTCACGCGTGGACTGCTGGCGAAGTACATGAAGCTCGTCTCGCCGGCGAGCAAGGGCGCCGTCACCGACTGATCGTCCGGTCGAGCGGCGCTTCCTGCAACCCTGGGTTGAGCCCTGGGTTGCAACCCAGGGTTGGAGAACGTAGTGATGCCGAATCGACTCGCGCTCGAGACCAGCCCCTACCTGCAGCAGCACGCAGACAACCCGGTGGACTGGTATCCGTGGGGAACGGAGGCGCTCGCCCTGGCGCGATCGGCGGACAAGCCCATCCTGCTGTCGATCGGCTACTCGGCGTGCCACTGGTGTCACGTGATGGCGCACGAGTCGTTCGAGGACGACGAGATCGCCGCCCTCATGAATCGTCTCTACGTCAACATCAAGGTCGATCGTGAAGAGCGGCCGGACCTCGATCAGATCTACCAGAGCGCGCACGGTCTCCTCACCCGTCGAAACGGCGGCTGGCCGCTGACGATGTTTCTAACGCCCGACGGCGCACCCTTCGCGGGCGGCACGTACTTTCCGAAGGTGCCGCGGCATGGGATGCCGGGCTTCGGCGATGTCTTGACCCGTATCGAAACCGTCTACCGTACGCAGCGTGGTGAGATCGATCGTCAGAACGCCGCCATGCTCGATGCATTGGCAGCACACACGCCGCATCCGCACGAAACGACGCTGATCGACGCGCAACCTCTCGATGGCGCCGTCGAATCGTTCGCTCGCATGTACGACAGTACCTACGGCGGGCTAGGCCGCGCACCGAAGTTCCCTCATCCCTACGAACTGGATTTTCTTCTGCGCAGGCACGCGCACGGCAACTCGAACGGGCGCGAAATCGTCGTGCACACGCTCACCGCGATGGCCGACGGCGGCATCTTCGACCATCTGGGCGGCGGCTTCTGTCGCTATTCGACCGACGACGAATGGAGCATCCCGCACTTCGAGAAGATGCTCTACGACAACGGGCCGCTGCTCGCACTCTATGCCGATGCCTACGCCGCAACCGGCATTTCGACCTTTGCCGCTGTCGCAGCCGCAACGGCGCAGTGGGTGATGCGCGAGATGCAGTCGCCCGCCGGTGGCTATTACTCCAGTCTGGACGCCGATTCGGAAGGCGAGGAAGGGAAGTTCTACGTCTGGACACCGGACGAGGTCCGAGCGCTGCTTACCGACGACGAATACGCCGTCATGGCACCGCGGTACGGCCTGGATGCTGCCCCCAACTTCGAAGGTCGGCATTGGCATCTGCGCATCCGAACGACCTTGCCCGAGATCGCGCAGCACACCGGCTGGGATGAAGCCCGTTGCCTCCGGCTGCTGGACTGCGCGCGGGTCAAACTGCTGGCGGCGCGCGAAGAACGCATACGTCCGGGGCGCGACGACAAGCTGCTGACGAGTTGGAACGCCCTCATGATCCGCGGCATGGCGCGGGCCGGACGACGTCTGCAACGTACGGAATGGATCGAATCCGCCCGAAATGCGCTCGCCTTCGTGCGCGCGACGATGTGGGTCGACGATCGCCTGCTTGCCACTCACAAGGACGGCAAGACCCATCTGAACGCCTATCTGGACGACTACGCCTTCCTGCTCGATGCGCTCCTCGAGCTGATGCAGGCGGATTTCCGTCCGGAGGATCTGGCCTTCGCTCGCGTCGTCGCCGACGCCCTGCTGACGCAATTCGAGGATACCGGCGAGGGCGGATTCTATTTCACGAGCCACGACCACGAGCGCCTGATCCATCGGCCCAAACCGGGGATCGACAACGCGACGCCCTCCGGCAACGCAATCGCAGCGTTCGCCCTGCAGCGGCTGGGGCTGCTGCTTGGCGAATCGAGATACCTCGATGCCGCAGCGAGAACGATCGCGCTGTTCTGGCCGGTGCTCGAAAAACATCCCGAGGCCTTCGCGAGCATGCTCGGTGCGATGGCGGAACATCTCGATCCACCGCGGGTCGTGATCCTGCGCGGTCCACGCGAAGAGCTGTCGCTGTGGCACGACGAACTGAACACCCGCTATCGCTTCGATGTCATCGTCCTCGCGATTTCCAACGGCACCACGGGCTTGCCCGCTGGACTCTCGCATCCCGAATCGACCGCGGTCAACGCATGGGTCTGCGAGGGCGTTAAATGTTTGCCGCCCGTGACCGATCGAGATTCTCTTGCAAGGATGCTGGACGGTCTGCGCTGAGAGTAGAATGCTGCGGTTGCGCAAAGAACTTATCTACAAGGAGTACAAATGAAGCACGCATTGATGGCCGCACTGGCCGGTGTCAGCCTACTGGCCGCAGGCGGCGCGCAAGCCGCCGGCGCGGACGATCTTCTCAAGAAGAACGCGTGTACTGCTTGCCACGCGATCGACAAGAAGGGTGTCGGGCCGTCCTACAAGGACGTCGCCAACAAGTACCGCGGGCAGAGCGATGCCCCCGCCAAGCTGGCCGAGAAGGTCAAGAAGGGCGGCACGGGCGTTTGGGGCCAGATTCCAATGCCGCCGAATGCCGGCGTGAACGACGCCGATCTCAAGACGATGATCACGTACATTCTGTCTTTGAAGTGAGCGATCCCGTCAGCGCCCAGGATTCCGTCTTGACGCAGTCTCTCGCAAACGAGCCGGCCCCGTGCCGGCTCGTTTGTTTTTGCGTCCTCATGTACTGGGCGCGGCATACCGCAGCGATTGACGCCACGGCCGGCCTGTCCGGATAATCCGCCGCGTCACCCCTCCACAGCGACTACCATCGAGCCAGAGGACATCATGATTTCACTGCGCGATTTCAAATTGGGCATGATCGCGGTCGCGGTAGCATTCGGCCTCGCCGCCTGCAGCAAGGAAGAACCGAAGACCGAGCCCGCCAAGGAAGCCGCGAAGGACGCACCGCCGCCCCCGCCGCAGGAATCGATCGTCAGGATCGGCCACGCGGCACCGCTCACCGGCGGTATTGCGCACCTGGGCAAGGACAACGAAAACGGCGCTCGCCTGGCGATCGAACAGGCCAATGCCAAAGGCCTCACCATCGCTGGCAGCAAAGTGAAGTTCGAACTCGTCGCCGAAGACGACGAGGAAAAGCCGGACAAGGGTCCGATCATCGCCCAGAAATTCGCCGACGCCAAAGTCGCTGGCGTCGTGGGCCACCTCAATTCCGGCGTAACCATCCCCGCATCGGCGGTGTATAGCCAGGCCGGCATCCCGATGATCAGCGGTTCGGCGACGAATCCGAAGCTCACCGAACAGGGCTTCAAGGGCATCTTCCGCGTGGTCGGCCGCGACGATCAGCAAGGGCCCGCCATCGCGAGCTATCTCGCATCGGAGTTCAAGCCGAAGACCGTGGCCGTGATCGACGATGCCACAGCCTACGGCGAAGGTCTCGCCAACGAGGTCGAGAAGGCGCTGAAGTCTGCCGGCGTCAACGTGCTCGCCCGCGAGAAGGGCACGAAGGACACCCGGGACTGGAAGGCGATCCTGACCAAGCTGCGTGGCCGCAAGCCCGATGCCATCTTCTACGGCGGCATGGATGCCACCGGCGGACCGCTCCTCAAACAGGGTCGCGAACTGGGCATCAAGGCTGTGTTCGCGTTCGGCGACGGCGCCTGCACCGAGGAGATGAAGAAGCTCGCCGGCGACAAGCATGCCGAAGGGCTCGTCTGTTCGCAGGCCGGCATTCCGGTCCAGGCCGCATCGAAAGACTTCCTCGATAGCTACAAGACGAAGTTCAACATCGACCCGATCCTCTACGCGCCCTTTACCTTCGATGCTGCGAACCTGTTGATCGCCGCGATGCAGAAGG
Organism: Burkholderiales bacterium; assembly: GCA_044360365.1. Taxonomy (GTDB): domain Bacteria; phylum Pseudomonadota; class Gammaproteobacteria; order Burkholderiales; family WYBJ01; genus WYBJ01. The sequence goes on from JBIKKL010000192.1 coordinate 5,955, forward strand.
CCGATTCCGTCGATCCGGCCAAGTATCTGCCGGCCCTGGCGAGCATCAAGTTCAAGGGCGCCAGCGGCGACATCGAGTTCGACGAGAAGGGCGATCGCAAGGACGCCGAGATGACGATCTTCACGATGAAGGAAGGCAAGCTGGCGCCCGTCGCCATCGTCAAGGCGGGCACGACGACCAAGTTCGAGGAGTTCATGAAAGCCGCCGAGGCCGCAAGCGCCGCAGCGAAGGCCGCCATGAGCAAGGCGGGCGAGGCGGTTTCCGCCGGCGCCGATGCGGCCAAGGAGGGGGCTGCGAAAGCCGTCGACGCCACCAAGGATGCCACGGGCAAGGCCGTCGATGTCGCGAAGGATGTCGCGGGCAAGGTCGTCGATGGGGCCAAGGACGCCGCCGGCAAGGCGGTGGACGGCGCCAAGGATATGATGAAGAAGTAACGTCGACGCACCGTCGACATGCGTCACACACGTGAAGGGCACCCATCCGGTGCCCTTCCGCGTTTTGAGGGAACCGCAGCACGAGGTTCGCCAGGCAACCACCGAGCCTCCGCCCTGACGTCGGCCCAACGACAATGAAAACGAGGCGGCTTCAACGCGCGAGTGCGTGGTGACGATCTTGCTTCGCCGCGGCCCATCACGAGGACAACAGCAGCCCCTTCTGCTAACTTAAGCCGGAACGCATGGACACCTTCATCCAGCAGATCATCAACGGCCTGACGCTGGGCGCCGTCTACGCGATGGTCGCGCTCGGCTACACGATGGTCTACGGCATCATCCAGCTCATCAACTTCGCGCATGGCGAAGTGGTGATGATCGGCGCGATGGTCGCATTTTCGGTCATCGGTGCGCTGCTCGGTACCCACACCGGTCTGCCTGCGCCGCTCATCGTCGTCCTCGGCGGTGCCGTGGCGATCCCCGTGTGCATGGCCGTTGCCTACGCCATGGAACGCATCGCATACCGGCCGCTACGCGGCGCCCCGCGACTTGCGCCCCTGATCACCGCGATCGGCATGTCGATCATCCTGCAGCAGATCGCCATGCTGGTATGGAATCGCAATCCGCTCGCCTTTCCGCAGATCCTCGAGAACAAGGTCTATCACGTCGGCGGCGCAACCGTCAGCACGGTGCAGCTGGCCATCTGGTTCATTGCGGTGGCGATGATGACGGCCCTGAGCCTCATGGTCTACCGTACCCGGCTCGGCATCGCGATGCGCGCGACCTCGCAGAACCCGCAGGTCGCCGGGCTGATGGGCATAGACATCGATCGTGTCATCGGCGCCACGTTCGTCATCGGTGCGGCGCTGGCGGCGGTGGCGGGTGTCATGGTCGGGACGTACTACGGCATTGCGCATTACACGATGGGATCGCTGCTCGGCCTGAAGGCCTTCTGTGCCGCGGTGCTCGGTGGTATCGGCAACCTGCCCGGCGCGATGCTGGGCGGCTTCATCCTCGGCATCGTCGAAGCGCTCGGTGCCGGCTATATCGGAGACTTCACCGGCAACTGGTTCGGCAGCAACTATCAGGATGTCTTCGCGTTCATCGTGCTGATCCTCGTGCTCGTGTTCCGGCCCTCGGGTTTGCTCGGCGAACGCGTGGGGGAGCGCACGTGAGTTTGCGTGGGATGCCCACGGAGGCCCTGACGTGAACCTGCTCGGCACCCGCTCGCGCCTGCCTTGGGTGGGCATCGCGCTGATCGCGGTGGCGCTGATGGCCCTTCCCTTCGCTCTGGCCGGCGTGGGAACCACCTGGGTGCGCATCACGAATCTCGCGCTGCTATTCACCCTGCTGGCGCTCGGGCTCAACATCGTGGTCGGCTTCGCCGGGCTGCTCGATCTGGGGTATATCGCGTTCTATGGGGTCGGCGCCTACGTGTACGCGCTCCTTGCCTCGCCGCAATTCGATCTGCATCTGCCGTTCTGGGCCATCGTGCCGCTCGGTGCATTGACGGCGTGCATCTTCGGCGTGCTGCTCGGCGCACCGACCCTGAAACTGCGCGGCGACTACCTCGCGATCGTCACCCTCGGGTTCGGCGAGATCATACGCATCTTCTTCAACAATCTTTCGCAGCCGGTCAACATCACGAACGGCCCGCAGGGTATTTCGCGCATCGATCCCATCCGCATCG
>JBIKKL010000183.1:0-8419 GCA_044360365.1 Burkholderiales bacterium
GTTGCGCGCGACCGAGTCCGTTTGCCGTGGAGGCTATGTGCGAACGATGCCCTGACGGCGACGGACGCACCAGCCGACCAGTGCGAGACCGGCAAGCATGAGCGCGTAGGTCTCCGGCTCCGGAACGGCTGCGATCGCAGCGTCGATCTGGCGCCCTTCGAAATCGAGCACGTTCTCGACGCCGTAGCGTGACGCCGTAACCACGCCGCCCAGACCGCCTTGTTCGGCGGGCAGCGATATGAAGCGATCGAGCGCTTCGCCGTACGTCAGGTAGTTGACGCCGTTTTCGAACGTAAGGCCCAACGCCTGGAACGGATAGCCGTCTCCGCCTCTGGCGAGAAAGTCGATCGTAGCCAGCGTGACTGCGGGCGCGCCTGCCACGACGATCCCGCCATCGACGAGACGGGTGCCGTCGTCCAGCGTAATGGAAACGATGCGGCTGCCAGCGGCCTTGCTGGTGTCGTATACGACGCGCATGCCGGCGATTTGCGGAAACCGGCCTTCCGCGCCACCGAGCGGTGAGGTCGAAGGGCCTGCGTAACCATGCTCGAGCAACGCCTTGAGCTTGTCGGGCGTCACGTTCGGTACGTTGACGACGATGTTGGCGAACGAAAGCGTGGTCGAGGTTTCGCCGCGCGAGATGTCGCCCGCATCGATGCTCGCCCTGATGCCGCCTCCGTTCTGGAGCGCTACGCGTGCATCGCCGCCGGCAGCGGACAGCATCGCGTCGGCGACCAGGTTGCCGAGGTTGGTCTCGGCATTTCGCACGCCGACGACGAAGGAGCCAGGCATCGCGCCGGTCGTGCCGCGCGCGCCATTGAGCGCAACCTGGCTCGTGCCGACGATCTGTCCGTTCAAGGCGGCCACGTAGGTGGCGACGGGTGCGACGACGTCCTGATAGACAGTCGCGTCGCCGTTCACCCGGTCAGCATCGGTCGCCAGGCCGGTGACCCGGATCATTCGGGTGTCGGTGCCGACGATGGGCACGCCCGACCCATCACGCAACACCGTGCCGTCGGTACCGAGCTGGACGTCGAGACGTCCCACGTAGCGGTTGCCGAAATTCGAGGTGACGACGAGCGCCTTCTGACCTGCGGTCGCAGTGCTTACCGTTTGCGGGTAGACCGAGAGCGCGGCGATATCGGCGGGCAGCAGGGGATTGCCAGGATTGGCCATGAGCTCGTGTCCTCCGCCGGAGAGCACGATGTCGACGCCGGCGAGCTGCGGCACGATCGTGTTGATCTCGTTGGATGCGTTCTGCAGGTGGCTCATGAGCACGATCGTCGTGGCGCCCTGGTTCGTTCGCAGATCGTTGATCTGCGCTTGGAGAATCGGGACGAGCGACTGCAGGTTCTGCGTGGCGCCTGCATTGGCATCGTAGCCGAGAAGGCTGACCGTGCCGGGGGACGAGATCGTCGGCAACAGCGGGGTCGTCGCGCCGATCAAACCGATCTTGTTGCCGGCTGTGGTGGTAACCACCTTGCTCGGCGCGACCATGCCGCCCGCCAGCGCGGCGAAGCTGCTGCCGTTCACCGAACTGTTCAGATCGAGATTTGCCGAAAGATAGGTGGTTCCCGACGCCTTCGCGAAACTCGCGGCTGTCGCTGCCCCAAGATCGAACTCGTGATTACCGAACACGGCGGCATCGAAGCCGATCAGCCGCATTGCTCGAGCGTCGTAGTAATCCGGCCCGCCGAGATAGGCAGAGCCCAGGTTGTCGAGACTTGCATTGAAGCGGGCACCGGGCAGAAAGGCATCCCCGGCGTTCAGTGTCAGCACCGAGCGGCTGGCACCGATCGCCGTCGTGCGTTCGTTCGCGATGATCTGAGCCAGACGATCGACGCCGCCGTAAAACGACAGCGGGTTGCCGTTCACGTCACGGACGTTGCCTGCAGCGGACAGCAGCCAGGATTCCTGATCGCCGACGTGCATCAGCGTCAGGCCTTCGGACGCGGCGGCGGCGACGTAGGGCGATGTGGAGAGCAGGAGCGCGAATGCGACCGCGCTGCCGATACGGTGTCGTAGGGTATGCATGCTGGTTTGTCCGGTCGTCTGAGAAAGTCGCTTGGGTGGTTTTCGGGGGCCGCGGGCATGATGGGGAACGCACGGGCGTGGGCATTGCCATCGCCATCGCGTGATCGCATCGCCGCCGCAAGCTTCGAAATCGGTTTGCAGCCTAGCCGAGTCGTATGACGAAATTGCGACGCGAGGACTACTCGGCAGGATGGAAGATGCACGTTCGTCTTCAGGCGGACCGCATGAGCGTCTTGCCTGGTCTCGTCGGCGCAGAATGCACGTAGAATCCGAGTCGTTTTCGATCAGACGAGGCTCGAAATGACCGCAGAATACCGACAACCGCGCTACGTTCGCCCCGCCGGCGCTACCGAGATCCTGCTGCTCCGCCACGGAGAATCCCGGGCTGCATCACCCGATCGTCCGTTTCCGCTGGTCGATGGTCAAGGTGATCCGGAACTGCATCCGAACGGCGAGGATCAGGCGCGGCGCGCGGCGGAGCGCTTGTGTCACCTGCCGATCAGTGCCGTCTACGTGACCAATCTCCGTCGAACCTCGCTGACGGCGGCGCCTCTTTGCGGGCGCCTGGCATTGACGCCGATCGTCGAGCCGGACCTGCGCGAGGTGCACCTCGGAGATTGGGAGGGTGGGCTGTACCGAATCAAGGCGCGTCTGGGGGATCCGGTCTATCTGCGTATGCTCGAAGAGCAGCGCTGGGATGTCATCCCTGGCGCGGAGAGTCATGCAGCGCTCGAAGCGCGTATCGGCGGTGCACTGCGGCGCATCGCCGCCCGCCATCCCGATCAACTCGTGCTTACAGTGGTTCACGGTGGCGTGATCGGCCACATCCTTGCTCAGGCGACGGGCTCGCAGCCGTTTGCTTTTCATGGCGCGGACAACGGGTCGATCAGTCACATCGTCATCACCGGGAATCGCATCGTCGTACGCTGTTTCAACGACACCAGTCACTTGGGCGTACCGGCATCCGCTACGGCATCCGCGCTTACATAAAGGCGTGCGCGGCAACCACGGTGAGAAGGGGTTGTATCGGCGCGGTCCAGGGACAACATGCCGCAAGGCGGCCAGCAGTCGTAGAATTCGTTCATTCCAGTCGGCCCAACCCGGGAGGAGAAATCATGGCTGCAACGGCAATGAACCACTTCACGATCCTGACGGACAACCTGGAGGGAACCGTTTCGTTCTATGCGGATTTCCTCGATTTGCATCCCGGCGATCGGCCCCCCTTCAAGTTTCCGGGGGCCTGGCTGTACGCCCGTGGCGGCAGCGAGCCCATCCTTCACGTCATCGCCGGCCACGACGCGGGCGTACTCATCAAGGGGGTCATCGATCACATGGCGTTCACCGGCCGCGATCTCGACGGGACACTCGCCAAGCTCGAAGCGCGCGGCATCGCGTACGATCTGCGACAACTCCCGGGCTGGGGTACGTGGCAGCTGTTCTTCCAAGATCCCAACAACGCGCGGATCGAACTCGATTTCGACAAGTCTGAACGAAGCGTGCCGGCCTGACCGGATCCTTTCACCACCAGGTGCGTCGCTGCGCGACAGGCGAAGGCCAGCGCAGGGACCGGGATCCGCAGCAATAGTACCGGCGTCTGCGACGGTAACGGGTATGTACGGGCCAGGGGGCTCGCTCGTCTCGGGGAGCCTGGCGAGGCGTGTTGCTCGAAGGCGGGACGATCGGACCCGCGTCGTTTTTCCGATCGATGTGCTTGGAGGCAGGCTAAGTGAAGATTTCAGGGCGTCGGGTGGTGACGGGGATCAACAAGGATGGCAAGAGCTGTGTGAAATGGGATAACGAGATCCAGCCGATCAAACTGCGGCCGGGCTTCGACAACATTCCCATGTGGGCGACGAAGAAGCTGCCGGCGGAAACGACCGAAGAAGATCCGAATACCTGGGAACTCGGGACTAGCCTCGCGGGCGGTTCGGTGTTCCGCTTCGGCGTCTATCATCCCGGCAACATCCCGCGTTGGCACAAGACGGATTCGGTCGACTATGCTATCTGCCTGTCGGGCGAGTTGATCATGGAGCTGGAGGACGGCGAGGTGCACCTGAAACCGGGGGATGTCGTCATCCAGCGCGGAACGCTGCACAACTGGCGATGCGTCGGCGACCAGCCCTGCGTGATGATCTTCATCCTCATCGCGACCGAAGGCGCGAAGACGACCGGTTGGAACGAAGCGCACTAAGACTCTGTAGTGTGGCGATCCCGGCACGCTTCCGATCGGTCGCTCGTCAAGGGCGCGCTTCCCCCATGCTAGTCCTGGCATGGCCATTCTGTCCGAGTTCGGCCGTGAGCAGACGGTTGATGCCGGCTCGCGTTACTCGTCGATACCTAATTCAGACTGTCTTCGATCCGATGATTCGCACGGTGGCGGATATTTTCGTACTACAGTTCCCTGGCGGCACGTTGTGTTAAGTTACCCGCGCTGCGTACGCCTGCCTGACGTCGTCATGCCCGGGGCTGTATCGCAGGAGCGCCGCTTGGGAGCCGTCGTCGAATGAACATGCAGTCCTCCGGACTCGCTCTGGAGAACGTCGGAGTGCTTGCGGACCTCGACGCCTACGCGTTGCAGGAGGTCGCGGCGGTCATGCAGCCGGTCACGCTGGCCGGTGGCGTCATGCTCTTCGACGAAGGCGATTTTGGCGACACGCTGTACATCGTCGTGCATGGGCGCCTGGCAGTATCCGTCGCGACAAGCAATGGATCACGGCGCGTTGTGGCCGAACTCGGACGTGGCGAGAGCGTAGGGGAAATGGCTCTGCTGACCGGTGAACGTCGCTCGGCCCGTGTCGAAGCCATACGAGACAGTCTGCTTCTCGCCTTGTCGCGCGCCGCCTTCGAACGCGTGGTCGAACAACATCCGAGGGTGATGACGCAGCTTGCGCGCCAGCTTGTCATGCGGCTGAAGAGCAGCTTGCGCGGAGCACCGGTCCGCACCGTTCTTTCGACCTTGTGCGTGAAGACCGCCGTTCCCGGCGTGCCGATCGATCGCTTTTGTGAGCGGCTGGCGAGCGCACTCAATTCCATCGGGCCGACGTTGCACCTCACCCGTGCTCGGGTCGATTCGGCGCTGTCCGCCGGCGGCTTGGCGCTGCCTGTCCCCGGTGCCGACGACACCCGACTGTTGGCCTGGCTCAATGAGCAGGAGGAGGCCTACACATACGTGCTGTATGAGGCAGACGAGCGTGATGAAGTCTGGTCCCGACTGTGCGAACGTCAGGCGGATCGTGTCGCCGTGGTGGGTTCGGTCGATTGCGAGCCACCCGCACGTTCCGGTGGGGCGCCGTCCACGTCGTCGGAAAAGCAACAGAGCGTCGTACGCCGCGAGTTCGTCCTGCTGAACCGGTCGGGTCCGGTCGCTGGTGCCATGCAGCGCTGGCTGGATGCCGTTCCCGACGTGCGCGGCTGGCATCATGTCACGCTATCCGAGCCGAAGGGGTTCAGCCGGTTGGCTCGACTTCTCGTCGGGCAGGGCATCGGATTGCTGCTGGGCGGTGGAGGTGCGCGCGCCTTCGCGCATATCGGGGTCATGCGAGCGATGCGCGAGGCGGGTATCGAGGTCGATGCCGTCGGGGGAGTGAGCGGCGGGGCGATCGTCGGCGCCCAGTATGCTGCGGGCGTGCCGCCGGAGGAGATCAAGGAACGCATTCGCGCCGAGTTCATCGGCCGCGGTTCGCTGCTGGATTTTACGGTCCCCGTGGTGTCGCTGATTCGCGGTCGCCGATTCGCTGAAATGCTGAACAGAATCTTCGCGCAGCGCACCATCGAAGATCTCCCGGTACGATTCTTTTGTCTGTCGGCGAACCTTACGCGGGCGTGCATGAAGGTGCACGACCGCGGGGTGCTTTGGCGTGCCATTGGCGCCAGCATTTCCATCCCGGGCATCGGACCGCCCACCTGTGACGACGGTGAATTGCTGATCGACGGCAGCGTGCTTACCAACCTGCCTGTGGATGCCATGCGAGAAATCTGTCAGGGCAAGGTGGTTGCCGTGGACGTCAGTGCGGAGAAGGATCTTACGGTCGATCCTTCCTGGACCGACTTTCCTTCTCCGACGCGATTGCTTGCAGCCCGTCCGTGGCGCAAGCGCAAGTCCCCGGTGCCGTCCATCCTGGAGATATTGTTCCGGGGGGCGATGCTCGGGTCCATCGCCGGTGAACGCGATGTACCGGAGCGGGTCGATTTCTATTTGCGGCCGCCCCTGCGCGGCATCCGTCTGCTCGACTTCAAAGCGCTCGATCGGGTTGAAACGACCGCTTACGACTATGCTGCCCGCGCGTTGGAACATTGGCCGTTTGCTCGTGTATCCTGACCGGGGCTGCTGCGAGGAAAGGCATGATTGGACGCAAGTGGCCGTTCGAAGGAGGAAGGCGATGCCCGACGATCATTCCACCCCCGATATTCTGACGACCCTGTCGCATTGGATCGATGCGGCAAAGCGTGTTGTCGTTCTGACCGGTGCCGGAATCTCCACGGATTCGGGCATCCCCGACTTTCGTGGGCCCAACGGCGTATGGACGCGTAACCCCGCCGCCGAAAAGCTCGCGACCTTGCAGCACTACATGGCGGATCCGGACGTGCGCAAGGCTGCATGGCAAGGGCGTCTGAATCATCCCGCATTCGGGGCGAAACCGAATGCGGGGCACTTCGCGCTCGTCGAGTTGGAGCGGCGCGGCAAACTGCATGCGCTCGTCACGCAGAACATCGACGGCCTGCATCGTCTTGCGGGCAATTCGGCCGAGAAGGTCATCGAAGTGCACGGCAACGTGCACGGCGTCGTCTGCATGCATTGCGGCTGGAAGGGGCGCATGCTCGATACACTCGATCGGGTCCGCAAGGGTGAGGACGATCCCGCCTGCAATCGGTGCGGGGGCGTACTGAAGAGCGACACGATCTCCTTCGGCCAGGCGCTCGTGCCGCAAGTGATCGATCGTGCAATGCGCTGCTCGGAGGAAGCCGATCTCATGCTGGCGATCGGCACGACCCTGCAGGTTTACCCGGCCGCTCATGCGGTGCCGGTGGCACGTTCCAACGGTGCCCGCATCGTCATCGTCAATGCCCAACCGACGCAATACGATCGAATCGCCGACGCCGTGATACGAGAGCCCATCGCGGAAGTGCTGCCCTCCATCTGCGGTGTCGTGGAGTCGTCCCGATGAGCGGGCAGGCGCAGGGAAGCGTCCAGATCGACGATGCGCGCGTGAAGGTGACGCAGTGGTGTTTTGCGCCGGGAACATCCACAGGCTGGCACAAGCACGACTACGACTATGTTGTCGTGCCGCTTACGACCGGCAGCTTGCGTCTGGAAGAGCCAGGGGGTGCTCGTGTGGTTCAGCTGACGGCCGGTGTATCGTACAACCGGTCGGCCGGCGTCGAGCACGATGTCGTCAATGTCAACGACTTCGAATTTCGCTTCGTTGAAATCGAATTGAAGTAGCCTGCCGCATCGTCTGGACGCCTCTATTTCGCCTTCAACTCGCGCTCGAGTCGCATCATCTGCTTCTGAACAAGCGCGAGGGCGGCCATGGACGGACGCACGTATTTGCATCCGATCTTGAGTGCGGTCTTGTCGTTCAGGAGTTTCTCTTCCTTGACGTGTACGACTTCGAGCATGACCACCGCATTGCCGGCGTCCGGCAGCACGATACGGCAGTTCGGAAACTTCATGCCGGGTTCGAACGGGTAATCCCCCACTTGCGAGACGAGGGCAACGCCACCCTGGCTGATGTCGTGCAGCCGGGTTTCGATATGGCGGGTCCGATCGTTTGCTTCGACGGGAATGACACAGCGGATCGGACGAGTGACCGGGGCCGGCAAGCGATACAGTTCCCGGCGTTGCAGTCGCAGCAGTGATTCCGGCAGCTTCACCGCGAAGGAATCGCGCCCTTCCCACTTGATCTGACGGGCGGGGCCGGTATTGAACCGGATCCGCACCTTGTCGTGCAGGCCGTAGAAAAGCAGCTTGTTCGCCTGCCGGACGGAGGCGTTCATGGTTTCGCTGCCGCTGCAGTCGAAGAGCAGTTCGCCTGTGCCCGTATCCACGCCGAGCAGGGGCGTCAGCAATGCCTCGTGGTTCGTGCCGAAATGGACAGTGACCAGGGTTCGGGCGCGCGCAACGTCGCGAAGCACCGCCACGATGTCCATGCGTGCATGGAGCAGGTACGGCGATTCGTCTTGCGTCGGCGGCGCCGTGACATCGGCGATCGGCTCGGGCGCGTCGGCTATCGTTGTTTCACTCATCGGTGGTGACTTTCGCGCCGGTCGCTTCGCGGCGTTGTTCCAATCGGTAAATCCAGGCGAGCAGCTCCGCCACGGCTACGTATAGTTGCGGCGGGATGTGCCGGTCGAGGTCGACCTGCATCAACAGCCCGACCAATTC
>JBIKKL010000374.1:0-5199 GCA_044360365.1 Burkholderiales bacterium
CGGTGAAGCGAACGAGGCGATTGCCGCGTTGAACCGCGTCGATTCCGATCACGGCACCGGCCTCGTTCTGAACGAGGCTGCGAGCCGTCGTTTCGTAGAAGATCGTGCCCCCGCTCTGTTCGAAGCGCGGCGCCAACGCTTCGATAAGCGCCAACCCTCCGCCGGAGGGTTGGATACGCGGCTGAACAGAAGTCGGGAACGCGTTCGGCAGCGGAATGAACCGGATGCCGAAGCTCTTCAGCCACGCCATCGTTCCTGGTGCCTCGTTCGCGAAGGTCGAAATCACGTTCGGATCGACGTAGCTCATGGCACGCAGGATGCCGGGCTGTTGCTCCGGTGAGTGGAGCAGCTGCTTGATCAGCGTCGGATCGATATAGCCGCCGCCGTTGACGGCGAAATGCTCCTCGAAATCGTCGCTCAGCTCGGCGTCGTTCTTCATGCGCATCCAGGCGCCCGTATGCCGCGTGTTGCCTCCCCGCTCCTCCACCGGCGCGCGTTCGAGCACGCAAACGCGCGCCCCTGCTTCCTGGGCCGATACTGCTGCAGCCAGACCCGCGATTCCGCAACCGACCACCACCACATCGAATTCGTGCGATTCCATCACTCCCCCCCAAACCTCGTCAGTTCGATTCATTCGATGCCGCCGATCACCTCGAACACGCTGCGTCCGTGGCCGAACCGGCACCGGCAACTATCGGTGGCATTATCGCCTTTCAGGCGGACGCCACTGCGTAGGATCGACGGGATGGCGGTCGTACGCACCCACGCCCTGCACCAATAGAAAGCGGCACGCACCATTGCCATTCGGCGTGATCCGATGCGGACGGTTTACCGGTATCGCATGCCGTTCACCCACGGCAAGGATCACTTCCTCAGCCGGCCCCAGCAGTTCGATGCGCACGCTGCCGTCCAAACAGTAGGTCGTATCGGTGATCGTCGTATGGTAGTGCCACGGGATCTCCTGGCCTGGACCGAGCACGCGCTCCTGGACGCCCACATCCGTGCCCTTTGCCACCCAGTTGACGTTCCCTGCACGCACGTATGCTTCACTCATGATTTCTCCGTTCTGCTCTCTGTTCCGGTCGGTCCGCTCCCGAACCGACCGTGCCGCATGGTACGCCCGCCGTTGCTCGTCACCCATGCTGGCTACCCTGCCCGGGATCATCGGGGCGCAGGCACCACATGGGCCCTGCACCGACGAAGTCGCGGACGAATACGGATACGCTAACATAGCCGCATCCATGCGCAGGATCCAAATGATGCAGCAGTTCGGAGATTTTGTAGGAGACCAGCCTGTCTCACCAGGCATCCCGCGGCGAACGTCGAAGCAGACCGATAACAGCAGCCTGCCGGGCTGGATTTCCCGATTGCAAAGTCCAGCTCGACAGGCTGCTCGACGCCGCACATCCTCGACCGAGGCGATAGGCAGCTCATCGAAGGGACCGAGATGACCACTGGCGTTGCAGAGGAACGGCATGGGGCCGTCGAGTGTATCGACCGCATTCTCAGGCATTGGCTCCAGGACGACGACCTGACAATCTTTTGCGGCGTGTGGAGCAACGGTGCAATCATGGAGTTGCTCCCGCAAGGCCGCGCCCGGCTCACCGGCCCGTTGTATACGGGCCGTTTCGCTGGCTTGCGCGACCTCGTCATCGACGACAGCGGTCACCATGTGCATCTCGATCTCGGCCGCCTCTCGCACGCCGTCTATCTCGTAGCTCCGAGCGTGTGCTACGGGTTTCGCCCCTCCTTCGAATTGCGCATTACGGTGCCCGGCGCCGATCCGATGCGGGAGTTCGGACTAGGGCTCGCAATGCGCCATCCTTACGACGGTGAGCATCTGCGCGAAACGGTCGCCGCAGCCTACTTTACTCGCGCGTCCAACGATCTGAAGGCCAATCCCGATTCGGTATCGCTGCGATTCGAGCATCACCCCGCACAGGCTCGCGAAGCCGCGGATTGGGCGTGCATCGACCAATTTCTCCGCAACACGCCGGAGGTCCGCCATCTTCGCAGCTATCTCCCGCGTCGCGATCCACTTTAGGTCGACATGGACATCACAGCCGTGGAATCCGTGCTCGTCGGGGCCCTCGCATTGAAAGATGCCTCGCTCGTCATCTTTCGGCGTGGGTTGCTCGTCGAGTTCAAGACGGAAAGGTTGTCCCCCGGTCTTTCTTCCAGCATGGAAGGCGAGCACCGATCCTGGCAGATCGGCCCCTTCGAGGGCCATCACTGCCATCTCGATCTCGCAGCGGTCCAACGCATCGAGTTCCACGCCGAACCGGTCTCCTGCCAGGGTGGGCGCATCAACTACACGGTTTGGTTCCTGAGCAACGACCACTGTGGGAATCCCTATCGGCCAGACGGCCTGTTCTCGGTCGCACTGAATCGCCCATACACGGACGATGGTGTACCGCGCCGTGAAGTCATTGACCCCATGTACGAGCTCTACGAAACACACGCTCGGGATGCCTCCGTATGCGCAACCGAAGCCTTCCTCAGCGCACGATGAATCGACTTGCCGGACGTATCGTCTCGGAAGCGAAACTCAGCGCACTTTGAACGAAGCTGACAGCGACATCCCGAGTCATGTAGCTTCGAACTCGAGGCTCTGGGGATACATCCATGGCGTGACTCACGGAGAGGTTCGCAAATGCTGTTAAGCGGGAAGACTGCCATCATCGCCGGGGATGCATACGGAGTCGGGCAGGCAACGGCACTGCTTTTCACTCGCGAAGGGGCGAGCGTCGTTTTGATCGACGATCAAGCCGCGCCGAATACGGCATCGCATGTCCGAATCGGCGAGTACGACATACCGTTCGTCCACGCCGATGTCACCGACTCGATTCAGGTCCAAGCCGCCGCAAACGACTGTGAAGCACGGCTCGGTCGCGCGCACATCCTGTTCAATATCGCCGGGCGAAATCCCACGCGCCAGGCATTTCGCGATACGACCGAAGATGCATGGAACGCAATGCTGAATCGAAACCTCACGTCCGTGTTCTTGTGCGCGAAGTATTTCTTGCCGTTGCTCAAGCGCGGCGGGAACGGCGCCATTATCAATCACGCGTCGATCGACGCATTGCTCGGCAATCCGGGCATCGCGGCGTATTCCGCCGCCAAAGGGGGCGTGCTTCCGCTCACCCATTGCATGGCACGTGATCTTGCCGAGTTCGGCATACGAGTGAATAGCCTTTGTACAGGTGGCATACGCAACCCCGCGAATCCACTCACTACGGCAGACCAACAACGTATTCGCGTCACACCCGCCGGTCGCATGGCGACGCCAGAAGACATCGCCAAGGTCGCGCTGTTCCTTGCGTCCGACCTCGCATCGTATGTCAATGGCACCGAAATCGTCGTCGATGGTGGACGCACTGCAACGACGCACGGATGCTACGACGATGCCGCAGGGACATGACCTTCATGACGCTCGAAACATGGGAACTCCTCAGTTACATCGTCACGGTCGTCGGTTTGCCGGCGGCCATCGGGATCTTCTTCTACGAACAACGCAAGGAACGCGAAAACGAGGAGGAGGAGGTCTATCAACTCGTCTCGGACAACTACCAGGATTTCCTTAAAACCGCGCTGCAAAACCCGGACCTCCAGCTTTTCTCCCGGGAAGTCACCCCGACACTGAGTCCGGAGCAGCGTGAGCGTCGGCTCATCATCTTCAACATGCTCGTTTCGCTATTCGAACGGGCGTATCTCCTCCTCTACGAAGACGATATGACCGCGAACCAGACCCGTCGATGGCGTTCATGGGAGGACTACATGCGAGAGTGGTGCATGAGCAAGGACTTCCGGGATGCGCTGCCCGAACTCCTCAAAGGCGAAGACCTCGAGTTCGCCGAGTATCTGAGCGATTTGGCACACCAGGCCGAGCGCCTCGGTCGTTGACCGCTGGACCCGCCTCGCCCCTTCCTATTGACCGCGGGTGGGTGCCGCGTTAGCATCCTCGGCTCTGTCGTTGCCCGACTTTTTTGACCGGTTCATTGGTCGCTTCGGTGCGCCAAGGCCGAAGCGGTGATTAGTCTTGGTGCCCGTAGCTCATCCGGATAGAGCACCAGCCTTCTAAGCTGGGGGTAACAGGTTCGAGTCCTGTCGGGCACGCCACGTCAGCAGACAAGTGGTGGACGTAGCTCAGCTGGTAGAGTCCCGGATTGTGATTCCGGTTGTCGCGGGTTCGAGTCCCGTCGTCCACCCCACTCGTCGCCTTCCCCTTGCATATCCAGATGCCTTCCGTCGATCGGCGCATGCACCGGCCTGCTCGCTTGTCTCTGTTCCCATAACCCGATCGCCCCGACAATCGATAATCCACATTAATCAATCGGATTGATTTGTATCATTGGCGTAATACCATCTCCTCTGGTTAGACTGGTTCTCACCCGATTACCCGTCAGTCACCCAAGGAGAGCGCCATGAGCAGTGAGAGCAAATGTCCCTTTGCCGGACACGAAGGTCCGCGCAACACGCGCAACCAGACCAATCGCGACTGGTGGCCGAACCAGCTGAACCTCAAGATCCTTCATCAGCACTCGTCGGCATCGAGCCCGATGGATGCGAGCTTTTCCTATGCCGAAGCATTCAAGAAGCTCGATCTCGGTCAGATCAAGAAGGATCTCTACGCGCTCATGACGAATTCCCAGGACTGGTGGCCTGCGGACTGGGGTCACTACGGGGGATTGTTCATCCGGATGGCTTGGCACAGCGCGGGCACTTACCGAATCTCGGACGGCCGCGGCGGTGCAGGACACGGAAATCAACGCTTCGCACCGATCAACAGCTGGCCCGACAACGGCAACCTCGACAAGGCGAGGCGGCTGCTCTGGCCGATCAAGCAGAAGTACGGCAACCAGATTTCATGGGCGGACTTGATGATCCTCGCAGGCAACTGCGCACTGGAGTCCATGGGATTCAAGACATTCGGGTTCGCGGGCGGGCGCGAGGATATTTGGGAGCCGGAAGAAGATATCTACTGGGGCGCCGAAGCCGAATGGCTGGGCGACAAGCGCTACAGCGGTGATCGCAGTTTGGAAAATCCGCTGGCCGCCGTGCAGATGGGCTTGATCTACGTCAACCCCGAAGGGCCCAACGGCAACCCGGATCCGGTTGCGTCCGGACGTGACGTACGCGAAACTTTTCGCCGCATGGCGATGAATGACGGGGAGACCGTTGCTCTGGTTGCGGGCGGTC
>JBIKKL010000545.1:0-3725 GCA_044360365.1 Burkholderiales bacterium
TTCGGCAAGGCGCATGGCGCCGGGGATCCCAAACTCGTGGGGCCCGAACCGGAAGCCGCCCCGATCCAGGAAATGGGGCTAGGCTGGAAGAATGCGCTCGGCACCGGCAAGGGGGTGCACACGACGACCAGTGGTATCGAGGGCGCATGGAAGCCCAACCCCACCCGCTGGGACTCCGGCTATTTCGACATGCTGTTCGGCTACGAGTGGGAACTCGTGAAGAGCCCGTCGGGCGCCTGGCAGTGGCTCGCCAAAGACGTGCGCGACGAACACATGATCCCGGACGCACACGACCCGTCGAAGAAGCATCGTCCGATGATGACGACCGCGGATCTCTCGCTTCGCTTCGATCCGATCTACGAGCCGATTTCGCGCCGCTTCCACAAGGATCCGCAGGCCTTCGCCGACGCGTTCGCCAGGGCGTGGTTCAAGCTCACTCATCGGGATCTCGGCCCGCGAACCCGCTATCTCGGCACCGAGGTTCCGTCCGAGGCGCTCATCTGGCAGGATCCGGTGCCTGCTGTGGATCATCCCCTGATCGACTCGAACGATGTCGCTACGCTGAAGGCAAAAATTCTCGATACCGGCTTGTCGATATCGGAACTCGTGTCGACGGCTTGGGCTTCGGCTTCCACCTTCCGCGGTTCGGATAAGCGAGGAGGCGCCAACGGCGCTCGCATCCGTCTTGCCCCGCAGAAGGACTGGCAAGTCAATGAACCGCAACGCCTCGCCAAGGTGCTGGCAACGTTCGACAAGATCCAAGCAGCGTTCAACGATGCCCAGTCCGGTGGCAAGCGGGTATCGATCGCGGACCTGATCGTACTGGGCGGCTGCGCGGCCGTCGAGCGGGCGGCGCAGCTTGCAGGCCATGCAATCGAAGTCCCCTTCACGGCTGGTCGCACCGACGCAACGCAAGCACAGACCGATATCGAATCGTTCGAACCCCTGGAGCCGACCGCCGATGGATTCCGCAACTACCAAAGCGATCCGACACGCGGGCCCGCTGAAGAGCAGCTCGTCGACAGAGCCCAGCTGCTGACGCTCTCCGCCCCGGAGATGACAGTGCTCATTGGAGGACTTCGCGTACTCGGCGTCAACTCCGGGCAGTCGGGTCACGGTGTCTTCACCAAGCGTCCGGGCACCCTGAGCAACGACTTCTTCGTGAACCTGGTCGACATGGGAGTCGTCTGGACACCGGCACCCGATGCCAAGAACGTTTTCGAAGGCCGCGATCGGACCAGCAGTGAACCGAAGTGGACCGCCACGCGCGTCGATCTCGTTTTCGGATCGAACTCCCAACTGCGGGCGTTGGCCGAGGTCTATGCACAGTCGGATGCCCAGAGCAAGTTCGTTAGGGACTTCGTCGCCGCCTGGACCAAGGTCATGAATCTCGACCGATTCGACGTCCAGTAGCGCTTGAACAGGTCGCCATCCCTCTCTCCGGGGGATGGCGGCTTTCGACACATGACGCGTATGCGGTTTCGCAAGCCATCGATTTTTTCGCCCGGATGGAATATCAATACATTACAAAGTCCCTCCCGCCTGCCGATAACGCTCCAGGGAGCAAGAGACGCCGTGTCGCGAAACAGCTCCATCACAGGTGGGCGTGGCCGAGTTGCCTCCGTCTGGAGCCTGGAGTTTTCCCTAGCCGCTTCCACGCACGGATTTAGCTTTTCCTTACAAAGCATTCCGGTATAATCCGCGACTTTCGCCGGATTGACGACTTCCGAACCTCAGAGAGCGCAGATGGAAACGGAAATCACTAAGCACTTCACGCCCTACAAGCCCAAAGCTCGTGAAGAGTATATGAACCCGCGTCAGCTGGAGCACTTCAAGGCGATCCTCGAGTCGCTAAAAACCGAGCTCAGCCAGGATATCGATCGAACCGTCCACACGATGCAGGACGAAGCCACGATCTTTGCGGACCCTAACGATCGTGCCAGTCAGGAATCCGACATGGCCTTGGAGCTTCGCAACCGCGATCGCGAACGCAAGCTCATCAAGAAAATTGACGAAACCATCGCGCGAATCGAATCGGGTGAGTACGGATACTGCGACGGATGCGGCATCGAAATCGGCCTCCGAAGATTGGAAGCGCGCCCGACCGCGACATTGTGCATCGACTGCAAGACCCTCGAGGAGATCCGAGAAAAGCAAGTCGCGAAGTAAGTCGCCGCCAAGTCGAGCAAGCTGCCCCGACTAAGTTGGTTCGACAAAACAAAACAGGGTGCCTGGGCACCCTGTTTTGTTTTTGCGGCGCCACGTCCGTGACGCCGGTTGTATCGACGTAACGCTCAGGTTGCCGGCGCCTCGGCATTCACAGCCTTCATGCTCAAACGCAGCCGGCCCTTTTCGTCCGCTTCCAATACCTTGACGCGGACGTTCTGGCCTTCCTTCAAGTGATCCGACACGCTGTTGACGCGCTCGGTGGCGATCTGGGAGATATGAAGTAGTCCATCCTTCCCGGGTAGAACGCTGACAATGGCGCCGAAGTCGAGCAGCTTCAGCACAACCCCATCGTAGACCTTCCCGACTTCCACTTCTGCCGTAATTTCGAGAATGCGCCGCTTCGCGAGTTCGCCACCGTCGGACGATACGCTCGCGATCGTCACGGTGCCGTCCTCGCCGATATCGATCGACGTGCCGGTCTCTTCGGTGAGCGCGCGAATCACGGAACCGCCCTTGCCGATCACATCACGGATCTTTTCGGGCTTGATCTTGATGGTGATCATCCTCGGCGCGTACGCAGAGATGTCGGCACGCGGATTCGGAATGCTCTCTTTCATGATACCCAAAATATGCAACCGGGCTTCCTTGGCCTGATCGAGCGCGACCTGCATGATCTCCTTGGTGATGCCATTGATCTTTATATCCATCTGAAGAGCTGTGATACCACGATCGGTTCCGGCGACCTTGAAGTCCATGTCGCCGAGATGATCTTCGTCGCCAAGGATATCGGTCAGCACGGCGAAGCGGTTGCCGTCCTTGATCAGGCCCATGGCAATACCCGCCACGTGCGACTTCATCGGCACGCCAGCATCCATCAGCGCCAAACAGCCGCCGCATACCGATGCCATCGAACTCGATCCATTGGACTCGGTAATTTCCGACACGACCCGATATGAGTAGCCGAATTCTTCAGGGCTCGGCAGCATCGCAACCAGTGCGCGCTTGGCCAACCGGCCGTGACCGATTTCGCGGCGCTTCGGCGAACCAACCCGGCCCGTCTCGCCCGTAGCATAGGGGGGCATGTTGTAGTGGAACATGAAGCGATCGCGGAACTCGCCCTGCAAGGCGTCGATGATCTGTTCGTCACGCGATGTTCCAAGCGTTGCGACCACCAGGGCTTGCGTCTCGCCTCGCGTGAACAGCGCAGATCCGTGAACGCGCGGCAACACGCCGACACGCACCGACACAGGCCTGACCGTTCTCGTATCCCGACCATCGATGCGAGGCTCTCCGCTAAGGATTTGCCCGCGTACGATGCGAGCTTCGAGATCGCCGAACATGTTCTTCACGACGTTGGGCGACGCCCCATTGCCTTCGCCGGCACAGAGCTCGGCCACGACTTTGCTTCGAATCTCGCTTACGAGACGACTTCGGGACTGCTTGTCCTTGACCTGATAGGCGGCTTCGAGCTCCGATTTCGCCGCGGCTTCGAGCTTTGCCAGCAGTGCGTCGTCCTGCTTGGGCGGCTCCCAGTCCCACAGGGGACGGCCGCCTTC
>JBIKKL010000162.1:0-8887 GCA_044360365.1 Burkholderiales bacterium
ATCGCGATCGTCTTGCCTTTGAAGTAATCGGGTGTTCTGGCCATGGTTTCCCTTTGTCGAGTCGTTGCGCGAAGGCGCTAGTGTCCTGTGTCGGAGATTCGTAGCATATGTGCAAGTCGCTCCGATCGATCCCATGTGTGGGAAAGTTTTCGAAATCGGCGACAGACGCGAAGGAAACCGCCCCTCAAGTTGGACATCTGGCGAGGATTTCCGCCAAAGTATGGCGTCGATTCTCGGTGCTCATATGGCACGAAGCTCCGACACAGGACACTAGTTGAGTGAAAGGCCAATGGACTTCACGATCTTGGTCCATTTGTCCAGATCGGTGCGGATGACCGCGCGAAACTCATCGGGGCTCGATCCGACCAGCTGCCAGCCTTCGGCCTCGAAACGCTGCGTGACATCCGGAGATTTGACCGCTGCGGCAACGTTCACGCTGATTTTTCGCACGATCGGCGCAGGTGCCTTGGCGGTTATGACGACGCCGTAATACTGATTGAGTTCGTAGCCGGCTACCCCGAGTTCGGCGACCGTCGGCAAGTCCGGTATCGCGCGCATCCTTTCGCGCGAAGTGACGGCCACCGGACGCACCCGACCGGATGGCAGGTGCGGTCGTGCGCTCGCCAGCGTTACGAAGCCGATCTGCACTTCGCCGGCGATTGTTGCGACAAGGGCCGGCGCGCCCCCCTTGTAGGGGACGTGGTTGAGCTTCACGCCGGTCATTTGGCTGAGGACTTCCCAACCGAGATGCTGGAGGCTGCCGGTGCCTGGTGTACCGTAGTTGAGCTTGCCAGGGTGAGCACGGGCGTACGCGATCAGTTCCTTGAACGTCGCGAATGGTACCGAGGCGTTGATGTAGACGAGATAGGATAGTGCGGTGGCCTGACTGACGGCCGTGACGTCTTGAGTGATATCGTACGGACGCTTGGGCGAGGGCACCGAGTTGATGACGTGATCTGCGGACATCATGAGCAGCGTATGGCCGTCGGGGGCTGCCTTGATGGCAATGTCGAAGGCGAGTACACCTGCGGCGCCGGGTCGGTTGTCGACGATGACCTGTTGGCCCCATGCCTGCGTCAGTTTCTGCGCGATGGCGCGGGTGGTGGTGTCCAGCCCGCCGCCGGCGGCAACAGGCACGATCAAACGGATCGGACGGGTTGGGAACTCGGCGGCTGTCTGCCCTTGAGCGGTAAGTGCAGACGACACCAGGATCAATCCCAGCAGTGCTCTTCCAGTCTTCATCGCTTCTCCTCCCTTCGATCGACGTAGTCGATTGCTCGTCATTGATCGTGGATTCAATTCTCTGCGTATCGCCTTTCGGCAACACGGGTGATCGCGGATGCAACCCCTGCGCGCATCACCGCTCATCCGAAGGATGGCATCACCCTTCACTCCCGATCAGCCCCGCTCCCGCAGCACCGCCTTCGGGATCGCTCCGTACACGACCTTCACCCCATTCACCGCTTCAGCGATCCGGAAGTCCACCGCGAGACTGCTCAAGGCATACGCCTTCGCCGTGGTGAGCCCTGCGCGCTGCTCGAGGAAAGCCACGCCTTCTTCGATGGCCATCCGCGTGGCTTCGTTCAGGTCTTCCGACATCGCCATGACATAGTGGCACTGTGCATCTTCGGCGCGCGGCCAGCGCATGGAGCGCCCGGCGCCCGGGTGGACGATGAACTGCAGCGTCGGCGCGAGCGAGATCTCGATGGCGGTGCCGTTGACCTCGCCATCGCCTTGCAGCGCATGGCCGTCGCCGGTGAAGAACTGCGCACCGGGCTGGAACACCGGCAGATAGAGCGTCGAACCGGCGGTGAGCACCTTCACGTCCATGTTGCCGCCGAACGCGCCGGGCGGGCGAGTGTTCATCGGCGCGATGTCGTCCGGCGGTGCAACGGCCATGACGCCCATGAAGGGCGCGAGCGGCAGTTCGATGCCTTCGTCGAACAGCGCGACGTTGCGGCTCCGGTCGATGCGTATGATGTGACGGGCGAGCGAGTCCAGAAGCGCGGGAGCCGCGCCGACTCCGGGGCCGGAGTTGTTCGTGCCGTAGTCGACGCGCAGGGCGACATCGAGGATGCGCACTTCCAGCATGTCGCCGGGCATCGCGGGCGAAATGTAGACGGGCCCGGTGAGCACGTGGCTGCCTGCCCCCGGCACGCGTTTGACCTCGCGATAGATCGCCTTGACGTCTTCGAGCACCTGCGCCGCGGCGATCCCCGCTTCACCGAAGAACGTCTCGGGGTCGATGCCGGCAGTGAGACCCTGCTGGGACACGGTGTCGATACGCACCGTCGCCCCCGAGGCGACTTCCAGGGCGGGCGGGGTATTGGCCGGGATGAGGCCCCAGCTCACGTTGCCGGGAATGCTGCGCAGGTGCGCGTCGATGCGCAGGGCGGATGACATGAGGAGGCTCCTTGGTGAATTCGGTAAGCGATGGAATGATACGCTTCGAACGTCGACACTAGGCACTGCGCAGCGGTACGCCGCTGCGCAGTGTGAGTAAGGGGTCGATCCGGGATCCGCCCGATCCGGCGTCGATATTCAGCAGAACGATATCCGCCGGGGCACCCAGTGCCAGCGTGCCGAGATGCGGCTCGCGGCCGAGCACGCGACCGGGATTCACGGTCGTCATCGCGAGTATCTGCTCGATCGGAAGTCCCATGGCCATGAACGCGCTCATTGCCTGAGTGAGCTGCGGCGCGAACGGCGGCGGCATCAGCGGCATGCCGCTCGAAATGATGTCGGGAACGAAGCCTTGTTCCAGTGCAGTCCGCGCTGCGACGCCGTCGAAATTTGCTCCGCCATGTCCTGCGTCGATGACGACGCCCCGATTGCGGGCGGCGACGAGACCTGGCGCGACCTTGCCTTCGCGCAGCAGCGCCCGCGGGTCGCGAAATGCCTGCGTCAGGATGTCGCCGGGGCGCAGTCCGGCGATGAGTGCGTCAGCATCGGATCCCCTCGGCAGGGGACAGAGTATCCGCGCACGCGTTTGCACGATTCGAAGCTGATCGATCGCAGCGTCGAGAAGTGCACGTGCCGATTCGTTGGGGGCGTTGTCGAATCGAAGCACCAGACCGAGTGCGATGTCGTGATGTTCGGCGAGGACCCGCGCGAGTGCGCGTTTGGCTTCGTCGGCACGCGCAGCGGTGCGGCGATCGAAATTGACGAATGCATACAAGCGCGCCCGGCTGTGCCGGCGGCTGTAGCGTTGAAACGCCGGCAGGTCCGCGGGCTCGATATCGCCTGCACTTGCCCAGGCCGTGACGCCGTGGTGCCCGGCGAGCACATCGACCGGAAGGCCGGCAGTTCGCTGCATGGCGTGAACTTGCGTGTGCAGGTCGATCAGTGCGGGCGCAACGACGCGATTCGCCGCCTCGACGATCCGGCTCGACACAGCACCCGAGAGATCGTCGATCGCTGCGATCCGCCCGTCGCGGATGCCGACGTCGGCGCGTGCCTGCATCCCGCGTGCGGGATCGATGACGGTGCCGCCGCGTATGAGGAGATCGAATGCAGGGGCCGTTGGTTTTGCGCGCAGCGGGAACGGCAGCGCACATGCGGCGCACGTCGAAACAAAGCGGCGCCTCGACAGCGACATCATGAACGTGTGGTGTTGACGTTCAGTCGGGATGGATGCCGGCCTGTTTGAGGACTCCGGCCCACTTCGCCACATCTTCGCGAATGATCTTTGCAAACTCGTCTGGCGTGTTGCCGACGGCATCGACCGCCTGGGCCTCGAGCTGCGCGCGAATGTCCGGTGCCTTCAGGGCAGCAACAACTTCCTTGTGCAGGCGTTCGACAATGGGTCGCGGCGTCTTGGCCGGGGCCAGGATCCCGTTCCAGCCGATCGCCTCGTAGCCGGGGAGGCCGGACTCCGAGATCGTCGGTACATCGGGCAGCACCGCCAGGCGCTCGGGCGTGCTCACGCCGAGCGCACGCACCTTGCCGGACCGGATCTGCGAAAGGGCCGAGATCGGCACGTTGAAATAGATCTGCACCTCGTTCGAGAGCAATGCAGCCATGATCTGCGGCGCGCCCTTGTACGGCACGTGGACCATCTCGATGCCCGCTTTGGCGGCGAAGAGTTCGCCCGACAGATGACCGAGACTGCCTTTGCCCACCGAGCCGAAATTGAGCTGCCTGGGCTTCGCCTTGGCGAGCGCGATGAGATCCTTCGTGGTCTTCACCGGCATGTTCGGATGCACCAGCAGCACCTGACTCACGCGACTCACCAGCGTGACAGGCGTGAAGTCGTTCACCGTGTCGTAGGGCATCTTGCGGTTCAGGCTCGGATTGACCGCATGGGAAGGAAACACCATCAGCAGCGTGTAGCCGTCGGGGGTGGCCTTCGCGACGATCTCCGATCCGACGATGCCGCCCGCGCCCGACCGATTGTCGACCACGACCTGGTGTCCGAGCGTCCCGCGCATCCGTTCGGCGAGCAGTCGTGCGAGGATGTCCGTCACGCCGCCGGCCCCGGAAGGGACGATGAGGCGGATCGGTCGATTCGGATACGGATCCGCCGAGTGCGCGGTGCCCACGCACGTGCCTATCGATGCGAGTAGGATGAGGATCGTTCGATGCAAGGCGGGCTCCTGTTCGATGTTGCGCTAGGAGATCGAGACCGGCTCGCCTCCTCCTTCGCAAGCGTGCGATTGGGCGTCGATGCTCCCCGGTTCGGGAGATGAATGCAAGCGCACCGGGCAGCGCGCGTCGTGACATGAGTGCTTTTCGATCGGCCGCTGCGGGATTAACCTTGGCAACAACCCCAACGGAGGACGCTCACGTGCCATTCCTGGATCTGCCGCCGAACCTGCGCATGTACTACGAGATCGACGACTGGACCGACGCATGGACGCGTCCGCAGCCTGTCCTGCTCATTCACGGCTTCACCGAGAACGTCACGGCATGGCGCGGTTGGGTTCCTCATCTTGCGCGCGACTATCGGGTGCTCCGTTTCGATCAGCGGGGCTTCGGTCAATCGGGCGCCGTGCCTGCGGATTTTCGCTTCACCACCGATCTGCTCGTGGACGACGTCGTTCGCGTCATCAATGCGCTCGCGGGCGAGCCGGTCCATGTGGTGGCCGGAAAGAGCGGCGGCATCTGTGCTTGCCGGTTGGCGGCGACGCGTCCGGACCTGGTGCGCACCCTGACGCTTGCGTCCTGCCCGCTGCTTCCGCCGCAGGCTGACGGCTGGCTCGATCACATGGATACGCTCGGCATGCGCAGCTGGGCGCGCTCGACCATGGACGGGCGGTTGGGCAGTGCGATGCCCAGGCGCGGCATCGACTGGTGGGTGGACATGATGGGCGCGACGGCCGTATCGACCGCGCATGCCTACCTGCGCTGGGTGGGAAGCATCGACGTGCGACCCGATCTGCCGAAGATCGCATGCCCCACGCTCGTTCTCACGACCGAGTCGAAGCGGCGCAGCGAAGCGGAACTGAACGCTTATCGCGAAGGGCTCGCCCGCGGGGAGTTCGTCAAGATTCCCGTCGACGGTTATCACGCGGCCGGTACGGCACCCGACGCAAG
This sequence comes from Burkholderiales bacterium, assembly GCA_044360365.1. Classification (GTDB taxonomy): domain Bacteria; phylum Pseudomonadota; class Gammaproteobacteria; order Burkholderiales; family WYBJ01; genus WYBJ01. Next base: position 5,536 of record JBIKKL010000162.1, read on the forward strand.
TGCGCGGGCAACGCTGGCCTTCATGCGTCGGCATGCGCAGACGCAGTAATCGCGCGGCACGATACCGGACTGCAGCTCGTTATTCGGGAAGGTTGTGCTGTTCGCAGAATTGTCGGAGCACGTGCTTCAGTTCCGCCGAGCGCCGATGATTGCCCCCGCGCGTCGCATGGTCGATGTCGTCGACGATGATTTGCTTGATGCGCAGATCGCCCCCGGGCGTTTGCATGAGATAGTTGCCCAATTCGAGCGCGGTGGTCTCGGGCAGATTTTCGTGTTCTGCAACGGCCAGGATCTCGGCTTCGGTCAGCGTCGAAAGCGCAAGGCAGTCTTCGAAGGTCAACATGGCGGTACTTTCGGCCGGCAACGGCAGGCCCATGCTCGAATTATGCGCGCATCTTCGAATGCTGGTGTTGATCTGGTGTCCTGAGTCAGAGATTCGTTGACGCATTGTTGAGCGGTATCAATGGTGCATCAGGGACAAAAGGGTCGAAATCGACGCCAGACGCGAGGGAAACTACAGCCAGGTTGGACACCTGGCGAGGATGTTCGCCAAAGTATGGCGTCGATTTTCAGCGCTTTTGTTAAGCGAATTGCTGACTCAGGACACTATGCAAGCGCCGTTCGCCGCGTTGCGGCGTAAATGGTCGCCTGCACGTACGAGCCCCCGGGAGGTGAAGAAATGAGCCGCATCGAACTGTTCTACGCAACCAATCGCAAACACGAAGGCGCGGACCGCTGGCGACCCGACGGTTACGGCCGCAAGTTCAGCGACGACGGCATGGAGAACCTGCGCTTCGGGCGTGTGCGCCTCGATGCCGACGAAGCGGAAGTCGAACGCTGCCTCAATCGCGACATGGGGCCGCTCGGGCGCGGCGACGGCGAGGCCCTGTGCAAGCATCTGACGCGTCAGGCCGCACAGGCACAGATCCGTGCGTATCGGGAGCAGATCAACCGCAAGGTGTCCGATCGCGTCCAGCCCAATGCCAAGCTGGGCTCGGCGGCCCTGTTCTCGGATCTGCACGGCCTGATGGTCGACTGCACCGACGTGCTCGTCTACATCCACGGGTTCAACGTGAGCTGGTGCGAGGCGGTCGGCTCGGCTGCGGCGCTCGAACTCATGCTCAACCGTTCTGACGCTCGGGATACGGGCCAGAAGGTGGCTGTCGTGCTTTTCACGTGGCCATCGGATGGTCTCGCCATGCCGTTTGCATCCTACAAGTCGGATCGCACCGAAGCCGCCGGCTCAGGCTACGCGGTCGGGCGCGGGCTGCTCAAGGCGCGGGATTTCCTCGCGAGTCTGCGCGATCGCGCGCCCAACGGCGGCGTGCTCTGCGGGCAGGACATCCATCTGTTGTGCCACTCGATGGGCAACTACGTACTGCAGCATGCGCTCGATCGACTGTCGAAATACACGCCCGGCAGTGCGCTGCCGCGATTGTTCGAGCACGTCTTCATGTGTGCACCGGACGTCGATGACGACGTACTGGAGCCGGGCCGTGCCATGAGCAACGTGCACGAGGTCGCGCGCTGCGTCACCGTGTACCACAACACATGCGACGTTGCGATGGTCATCTCCGATCACACCAAGGGGCACCCGGAGCGCCTCGGTGCTGCCGGCGCCGCACGGCCGCGCATGCTGCATACCAAGCTGCACCAGGTGGACTGCACACCGGTCGCGACGGGCCCTGTGCAGCACGGTTACTACCTCAACGGCATCGTGCGCGACGACCTTCGTCAAAGCATCGACGGCCTTTCGCTCGACGATGCGCGCAGGCGGCGCAGTCGGGACGCGAGCGTGCAGAATGTCTGGACGATGGGATGAGGCCCCCTGCGGGTTCGCGGCCGCGACTGCGCCGACCGATGGCTACGCGAGCGCGGTGCGCTTGCGAAGTGCAATGATCGGGTACTGACCGGCGTCGTAGTCCGATGCCGTGGCTTCGGCGACCACCGAGAATCTTTCGAGCAGGACTGGTAGCACTTCTTCGCGCGTCTGGCTGGTCCAGTTCGCGCCGATCAGCCTTGTCGCCGCGACATCCAGGAACCGGCGGAGTTCGGCATCGGGTTCGGTTTCCGATCGAGATGCGATCAGCGCGCGGGTACGCTCGCGGTTCATCCGTTGCCCTTCGACGTCGACGGTGATGTCGTAGAGATGCGAGAGCATCGCGTCACGTAGCGCTTGCTCGTTGGCGCGATCGGCATCGAACCGCCTCAGGTGGCGGGTGATCACCGCTTGCGGATCGTCTTCGACCCGCCTCGGGTCACGGAACCTGAAGCGGGAGACGAAGAGGCCGCCGGGTGCGAGCATTGTCGCAATACGGTCTCGAAGCGCCGACTGCCGCGCAGTCGACATCGTCCACCACACCATGTCGGCGAGCACGAGATCGCAGCTTGCGCAATTCGCCTCGTCCTCGCACCAGTCCGCGATGTGCCAGCGTTCCCGATCCGGACGGGCCAACTTGGCAAGCGATGCCATCGCGACCAGCATTCGCGGACTTTGATCGACGATGACGGGGTGCGGCATGGTCGTCGCGTGTTCTGCCAGAAGATCACGCAACTCCGGTGTCGCTCCCAGGAGCAAGGTGCGGCCCGGAAGCTTCGAACCTGAAAAGCGCCGGTAGAGATCGACGTCGCCGGGGGATGGCCGCCACGGCGGACCGATGTTCGGCCACTTCGCGGCGTTTGCCTCCCAGATCGCCCGCACATCCGCGGGACTTGCGTCGAAGCCGAGGGTTCCGGGCATGGGGCGGTCGCTATCCTGCGCGCAAGTCCTTGATGATCAGTACGGTCTCGCGTTCTCCGGCATCGGCCTCGACCGTGAAGCCGAGCGCGCGCGAGAACTTGAGCATGGCTCGATTTCCGTGAAGCACGACGCCAATGATACGCCGCAGTCCTCGAGCGCGTGCCGTATCGATGAGGGCGAGCATGAGGAGGCCGGCGACTCCGGTCTTGCGCCATTCGTCGGCGACGACGATGCCGAACTCGCAGGTTTCGCGATCGTCCTGAACCACGTAGCGGCCTTCGCCCACGATGCGTTCGCTCTCTTCGTTGTCGTCGCGATACGTGCAGACGAGGGCGACGTGCTGTTGCTGGTCGACTTCGAGCATGAAACGGAGCAGGCGCTGTGTCGGTTCGGTGATCCACTTCTGGAATCGCGCATAGCGGGCGTCCGCGCTCAGTGCGGCGAGAAAGCGGCGCGCCGCGTCTTCATCGGCGGGAGCGATGGGTCGAATCATGACGATGCGGCCATCGGCCAGCCGATGCGTGGCGACAGTTGCCGTCGCGCGACTGTCAGGGGAATCGACGTTCTTCGGTGTAGGCGTCATGGAATCTACGCACCAGGGTAGGGGCGAGG
>JBIKKL010000193.1:0-8029 GCA_044360365.1 Burkholderiales bacterium
CGTGCAGCAAGCCATCGGCAAGACGACGAATCTCGTCCGAGAACGTCGCCGAGAAGAGAAGATTCTGCCGCTTCGCGGGAAGCAATGCGAGAACGCGACGAATGTCGCGAATGAATCCCATGTCGAGCATGCGATCGGCTTCATCGAGCACGAGGATCTCGATGCGGGACAGGTCGAGTGTCTTCTGCTGCACGTGATCGAGCAAACGCCCCGGGGTCGCAACGAGGATATCGACGCCGCGTCGCAACGCATCGACTTGAGGACTCATGCCGACGCCCCCGTAGATCACCAGGGAGCGCAGGGCGAGATGCTTGCCGTAGGTACGCACGCTGGCCTCGACCTGAGCGGCGAGTTCCCGGGTGGGCGTCAGCACCAATGCTCGAATGGGACGGCGCGCCGGTGAAGTGCTGCTGCCGGATTGAACGCCGAGGCGTTGCAGCAGCGGCAGCGTGAACGCCGCTGTCTTTCCCGTGCCGGTCTGGGCCGCCGCGAGGACGTCGCGTCCTGCGAGAACTTCGGGAATGGCGCGTTGTTGAATGGGGGTCGGCTGTGTGTATCCGGTATCGGCGATAGCGCGCAGCAGCGACGACGAAAGCCCGAGGGCTTCGAAGGATGAACTCAAGGGGTAACTCCTGATCGGCCTGCCGACACGAGTAAGCGTGCTGGAACCGGTTCAGGCAGAACTTATGCGATGAAGAAAACGATCGGGGGGGTTCGACGAACTACCGCGAAGGCGCCGTGCCGCAAACCGGATGAACGGCGGCAGAGGGACTCAGCGCTGGACTATACAGAATCACGTTCGCCAGCGATAGCGATTTAAAGGGCAAGGTGGTGTTTCATTTCCTTGCTTTGGCTGGGTGTCTGCAGTGCGTTCGGCGCGACAGACCCGCTCCCGAGCGGAGAAACCGAGTCTCCGATGCGCTTGCACGGCCACGAATTGAGATCGCAAGGGGGCTCTGCTATCTTTGATTCACGGCATGTGCCGGTCTCACGGGAAAGGGGGTGATCCGATGTCTAGTCGATTGCTGAGCTTCGCCGCCGCTGTTGTTTTTTCGATAGCGAGCGGTGCCGCGTTGGCATGTCCTGGCGCGAAGGCCAAGTCGGCCGATGGATCACAGCAGCAAGGCGTTTCCAGCAGCCAGTCGGTGAAGGGAAGCTGACCCTGCGTTCTCCATGACTTGGTCCGCCAGAACCGGAACGGAAGTCCCGGGGCCGGCGCGAGAACAGGCAGTCGAAGTACTTGTGCCATCTGGGCCGCGGCGATGCCGCGGCCTTTTTTATGTCGACACCCGCCGGCGAGACTGGCAAAGTTGACGCCGTTTCAGAGCGGCCGGGGTGAGCGGCGGGTAGATAAACGTCGTGATCGGACGTCGACGTCGCCCACCAGTCACTGTTTCTTCGTTCATTCTGCCAAGGCAACACCTGCCGGCTCGATGATATCGTTTTCATACACGGGACATCTGCCCATGACAAGAGAATCGGCGATTTCCAAAGCCACCCTCTACTACGACGAAGGCCAACTCTGGGAGGACATCCGGCGCCGGATCGCCATTCGTTCGGAGAGCCAGATACCGGCCAGCCGGGAGCATCTGGCGACTTACCTGAAGGATGAGATCGCCCCCGCGCTGGGCAGGATGGGGTTCGAGTCCGAACTGCTGGATAACCCCGTCGAGGGCGCAGGGCCTTTCCTGATCGCGCAGCGGATCGAAGACCCTGCGCTGCCGACTGTGCTCACGTATGGTCACGGCGACGTCATTCGCGGCCTCGAAGAGCAGTGGCGCGACGGTCTTGATCCGTGGACGCTCAAGCAGGAGGGCGATCGTTACTACGGTCGCGGCACGGCCGACAACAAAGGCCAGCATTCGATCAACATGGCGGCGATGGCGAGTGTGCTCAACACGCGCGGTCGGCTCGGTTTCAACGTCAAGATACTCATGGAGACCGGTGAAGAACTGGGTTCTCCGGGCTTGCGGAGCATCTGCGAACAGCAGAAGGAGCGCCTGAAGGCCGATGTCTTCATCGCTTCTGATGGTCCGAGGCTCAACGCCAGGCGTCCGACGCTGTTCCTGGGTTCGCGCGGGGCCATGAATGTGAAACTGACCGTGAATTTTCGGGAAGGGGCGAACCATTCCGGAAACTGGGGCGGCCTGCTGGCGAACCCGGGCATCGTGCTCGCGCACGCCATCGCATCGATCGTCACGAAAGAGGGCAGGGTGCTCGCGCGCGAGATCCTGCCTCAAGCAATCCCCGATTCGGTGCGAAAGGCGCTGGAGGATTGCCCTGTGGAACCGATCGAAGGCGAGCCGAACGTCGATGACTGGTGGGGCGAGCCGGGGTTCTCCCGCGCAGAGAAGGTATTCGGTTGGAACACGTTCGAAGTGCTTGCATTTCGTACCGGCAACCCCGACAACCCCGTCAACGCCATTCCGGGCCATGCCGTCGCGCACTGTCAGATTCGTTTCGTGGCAAGTACCGATCCCCAATCGCTTGTTCCCGCGCTGCGACGACACCTGGACGCGAACGGCTTCACCATGGTCGAACTCGAGTTGGCCCGCAAGAGCTTCATGGCGGCCACGCGGCTCGACCCCGACAATCCCTGGGTCCGTTGGGCCGTACAGTCGATCGAGCGCAGTACGGACGTGCGTCCCGCCGTGCTGCCCAATCTTGGCGGGACTTTGCCCAACGAGTGCTTTGCGGATGTCCTGGGTTTGCCCACCCTCTGGGTACCGCATTCGTACGCCGGTTGCAGTCAGCATGCTCCGGACGAACATGTGCTCGGCAGCATCGTCCGCGAGGGAATGCAGATGATGGCCGGCCTCTTCTGGGATTTGGGCGAGGCCGATTTGCCGATGCGGCGGGACAGGGCCGATGCGCCTGCGTGACGCGGCCGTTCAGCATAAAATCCCGGCATCTTTGAGCGGAGTGAATCGGGCGTGATCGTCGAAGTCGAAAATGTAAGCTTTGCCTATCCGGGGCGCGAAGTCTTCAAGGGCGTGACCTTGAGCATTCCGCGCGGCAAGGTCGTCGGCATCATGGGTGCGAGCGGCTCGGGCAAGACGACGCTGCTGCGGATGATCGGCGGACAGCTGATTCCAGCCAGCGGCCGCATCCTCATCGACGGGGAGAACATCCTCGATCTTCCACGGGGCGAGTTGTACCGCGTTCGGCGCAAGATCGGCATGCAGTTCCAGCAAGGGGGCTTGTTCACGGATCTTTCCGTCTTCGAGAACGTCGCATTCCAGTTGCGGGAGAAAACCAAGCTGCCCGAGAGCATGATCAAGGACATCGTGCTGATGAAGCTCAACGCAGTCGGTCTGCGCGGCGCATCGCAGCTGATGCCATCCGAGCTCTCGGGCGGCATGGCGCGACGTGTCGGCCTGTCGCGGGCCATCGCGATGGATCCTTTGCTCATCATGTACGACGAGCCGTTCTCCGGGCTCGATCCGATCTCGTGCAACGTGATCGGCAATCTCATCCGCAAGCTGAACGACGCGCTTGGGCTCACCTCCGTCGTGGTTTCGTACGATGCCAAGGAAGCCCTGGAAATCGTCGACTACGTGTACTTCATTGCGGACGGCAAGTTGGTCGCACAAGGGACGACTGCGGAGGTGCATGCTTCCTCCGATCCCTTCGTCTATCAGTTCATCCGGGGCGAGCCCGATGGTCCCGTCGCATTCCACATGAAGGGCGGGAGCTACGCCGAGCAGCTCGAACTGAACGGCTGAGCGTTCACTGCGCTCTTGTCCGGCGTCAGTGGTCGCGTCGGCCGACCCAGATCGCCTTCGCGTAAGCGCAGAGCCGTCCTGCCTGATCGAAGACCGCCGTGCCCGCGTAGTGGCGCTTGCCTTCGATGCCGATGCGCCAACCCGTAACGACGCAGCGCTCGCCGGCGGGTACCGGATGCTCGATGCGGGCGGCAAGCTGGCCGAGCATTCCGGTCCGAATGCCACCCGCGTAGAAGGCGAACTGTCCCGGACAATCGAGCGCGGTCCACAGGAAGCGCGCGGGGATGTTGCCCGCGTCGTCCGCCCAGCGCAGCTGTGTTTGCCATGCAGCGGCGACGATCTCGTTGTCGCGCAGGGGCGCGGCAGTCACGTGCAGGCCATCGTCCACATGCTCCACTCCGCAGCAGAAGCAAAGCGGATGAAAGCCGACCTTGTCGGGGAAATGCCGGCTCGCATTGCGCGCGAACGCCGGTGACGCTTCGCGGGCTGCATGGGCTTCATCGAAGGAAGGGGGCCGCGGGACGTCGAGTTGCAGCCCGACGATCTCGGCCTGCGCGATCAGCGTCTGACCATGGTGGATGGACAGCGCATCGTTGTCACGTCGTACTTCCATGGGCGTATCCAGGGGAATCGGAGAGCGCAAGGTCACTTGTGCCGCGCGTTGGCCCGGCAGGGCATGATTGCCGTGGGTAAGCAGCTCGCCGAATGCGCCGCATACGTAACCCCCATTGCCAGAGGTCGGTGGCCCTCTGAAACGGGCGGCGATGACGATTGTTTCCTGCGGCATGATTGTTCCTCTCGTATTCGTCCCCAGATAGGGTGGGACGGTATTTCGCAATAGGAAAACGATAACCGAACGCCGTCGACAAGGCTATCGCCGGGCACCGGCGTTGCGTCCACTGACGGATTGAATTCCGGAATCCACGACCCAATTTTGACCCAATGAAATCTCGATATGTCAGCGCCTGGATGTGGTCGGAAGCCGTGCGGATGCTCGACGAAGCGGATCGCATCAGCCAGCAGTTTTTCCGCGTCCAGCAGAACGAGCACGCTGCGGGTGCATGGGAGCCGCCTGTGGACGTCTACGAGACGGACACCGAATGGACCGTTCTGGTTGCGCTTCCAGGGGTGCCGGCCGAGCGTATTCGCTATCGGCTGGACGGCGACGTTCTCGATGTGGTGGCTGAGCGCCGCGTGCCGCAGGAATGTGCCCAGGGTCTGATTCGCCGCAAGGAGGTGCCTCACGGGCGCTTCGCACGCCGGCTGCAATTCCGGCTCTCTCCCCGGGAGATTATTCGAGCGACTTTGAAGGACGGGTGTCTGATTCTCACCTTAAGCAAGCCGACGACGTAAGCGAGGTCATCATGGATAATCTCTACGTACAGCAGCCGATTCTGGTCGACGCCCCGGAAAGCGTCACGCTCGCGCCGGCGAGCGTCGATCAGCCGCGCAGCAACGAATCAAAAGTCCTGCCCGAGGATGCAATCATCATCGTGCCCTCGCGCAATGTCGTCCTGTTTCCTGGCGTCGTGTTTCCGCTGACGATCGGTCGGCCCGGCTCGATCTCGGCAGCCCAGGAGGCACTGCGACTCGAGCGTCCCATCGGCGTGTTGCTGCAAAAGCAGCCCGACATCGATGTGCCGGGCCCCGACCACCTGTATTCGGTGGGGTCGGTGGGCAACATCCTGCGGTATGTCACGAGCGACGACGGCGTGCATCACATGGTGTGCCAGGGCACGAAGCGCTTTCGCGTCCTGCAATTCCTCGACGGCTACCCGTTCCTCGTGGCGCGGGTTGCGATGATCGAGACGCCCGAAGACACCAGCAGTGAAATCGAAGCGCGCACGCTGGGACTCAAGGCGCGTGCTGCCGAAATGCTGCAGCTCTTGCCGCAGGTGCCGGGCGAACTTATCGCGGCCGTGCAGGCCGTCCCGACGGCGAACCAGTTGTGCGACATGATCACGAGCTTTGTCGATCTGCGCGTGACCGAGAAGCAGGAAATCCTGGAAACATTCGACATCAAGGAGCGTCTCGACAAGGTCGCGAAGCTGCTCGCGGGGCGTCTGGAAGTGCTCAAGCTGTCGCGACAGATCAGCGAGCAGACGCAGGAGACGCTCGGCGAGCAGCAGCGCAAGCACGTGCTGCGCGAGCAGATGCGCACCATCCAGAAGGAACTCGGCGAGAACGACGAGCGGGCGGCCGAAGTCGAGGAGCTGGAGAAACTCATCGCCGAGGCGAACATGCCCGAGGAGGTCGAGAAGCAGGCGCGCAAGGAGCTCAGGCGCCTGGAGCGCATGCCCGAAGGGGCAGGCGAGTACTCGATGATACGGACCTATCTCGACTGGCTGGTCGAACTGCCCTGGAACAAGCGCAGCGAGGCCGCCATCGATCTCGCTGAAGCGCGTCGTATTCTCGACGAGGATCACTTCGGGCTGCAGAAGATCAAGCGGCGCATACTCGAGTTCCTCGCGGTCCGCAAACTCAATCCCGAGGGCAAGAGCCCGATCCTGTGTTTCGCCGGTCCGCCCGGCGTCGGCAAGACTTCACTCGGACAGAGTATTGCGAAGGCGACGGGACGCAGGTTCGCGCGTGTGAGCCTCGGTGGTACGCACGACGAAGCGGAGATCCGCGGCCATCGACGCACCTATATCGGCGCCTTGCCGGGCAATATCGTGCAGGCGTTGCGCAAGGCCGGCACGAACGACTGCGTCATCATGCTCGACGAGATGGACAAGCTCGGTGCCGGCGGCTTCCATGGGGATCCGTCGGCGGCGCTCCTGGAGGTGCTCGACCCCGAGCAGAATTCGACCTTCCGCGACAACTACCTCGCGGTACCCTTCGATCTGTCGCGCGTCATCTTCATCGCGACAGCCAACGTACTGGATACGGTTCCTGGTCCGCTGCGTGATCGGATGGAGGTCATCCAGCTGCCGGGGTACACGGAAGAGGAAAAGATGCAGATCGCCCGGCGCTACCTCGTGGCGCGACAGACCGAGGCCAATGGGCTAGCCGCTGAGCAGGTAGAGATCGGGGACGATACGCTGCGTCGGATCATTCACGACTACACGCGCGAGGCGGGCGTTCGAAATCTGGAACGGGAGATCGGATCCGTACTCAGAGCCGCAGCGATGCGCATTGCAGAAGGGCAAACATCGCACGTTTCGATAGAGGCCGGCGCGCTCGACGAAATTCTCGGTCCGACCCGGTTCGAGGGGGAGGTGGCCTTGCGTACCGCGGTGCCCGGTGTGGCAACCGGTCTCGCGTGGACGCCCGTCGGGGGCGACATTCTCTTTATCGAAGCGACACGTGTCCCCGGTTCGGGAAAATTCATTCTGACTGGCCAGCTCGGCGAAGTCATGAAGGAAAGCGGTCAGGCAGCGATGAGCCTCATCAAGGCGCGCGCGGAATCGCTCGGTATCGATTCGGCGCTGTTCGAGAAGAGTGACATCCACGTTCACGTTCCGGCGGGCGCGACGCCGAAGGACGGGCCGAGTGCGGGCGTTGCGATGTTTCTCTCACTTGCATCGCTCGTGACCGGACGTCCGGTGCGCAGCGACACGGCAATGACCGGTGAAATCAGCCTGCGCGGGCTGGTACTGCCGATCGGCGGCGTGAAGGAAAAGGTGCTGGCCGCCCTGCGCGCGGGAATTACACGCGTGATGCTGCCGGCGCGCAACCGCAAGGACTTGCATGATGTCCCCGAGGAGGCACGCGAGCGACTCGAGTTCGTCTGGCTGGAGAACGTGGACGACGCCGTGCGGGCTGCGATCGGCGACCGTCCCCTGGCGGCAGCGGCCTGATCGCCGGTTCGGCTCGGAACACGACGTCGTGGAAGTTGAAAGCCGTCGACTTGACGGCTTTCAACATGGCGGCCAGGTGTTTCAGTTAGAGCTTGGGCTCCGAAGGATGGCTGTGCGTACGCTCGTAGATGCTCTGACAGGTGATGCACCGCATGGCACCGGGGTAAGCGCGCAAGCGAGCGATCGGTATGTCGTCGCCGCAATCGGTGCAGGTGCCGTAGCTGCCTTCGGCGATGCGGACCATAGCCGCATCGAGTTCCTGCAGTTCCCTGATATCGCGGTTGGTTTCCGCATTGTCCGTGTCGGCGACCAGCGCTGCCATCGCTTGGTCGCCGGAATCGGGCGCCTCGCCCGCAATCGCGCCGAAGCTGTCCGAGCGGCTGCGCGCAATGTCGCTCTGAATCTCGGCACCAAGCGTCTTGCGGCGATTGTCGATCGTTGCCTTCATTTCGTCGATTTCGGTGTGCGTCAGCGGCATGTGAGTATGCTCCCTCGTTGGATGAC
>JBIKKL010000163.1:0-8835 GCA_044360365.1 Burkholderiales bacterium
GATCTTTCCGCCACCAACGAAGGCGAGCAGATCATCCTCGTTCATCGCAAGGGCGGTGCGTTCACGGCCGTCTACGAAGTCCTGCCGGCCGGTTCGATGACGGTCGGCGCTGCCGTCGACTCCGCAGCGGTCAGCGTCAACGCGCGCGTGCGCGCCGGCGACGTGAATACGCTCACGCTGACGGCCGGTGCCGTCGTCATCAACGCCACCTACACCGCCGTCGGCGGCGACACCGCGGCGAGCGTCGCGGCGGCGCTCGTTGCGCTGATCGACAACTCCGCTGCAGCGACCGCGGCGGGCTACAGTGCGTTCACGGATGGCGCGAAGGTCTACGTCGTCAAGCGCAGCGGCTCGGTCTTCGATGCCACGCGTGCGCATACGCCGGCCGTCATCGCTCAGGCGAGCGAGACCGCTGCAACTGCAGTGACGCTGACGGTCACGAACAGCAATGTGGTCGCCCAGGAGATCTGGGTGCTCACACTCACCTCCGGGCTGGTCGTGAATACCTTCCAGTTCACGGCGGCGGGCACGGATCTGCAGGTCGTCCTCGCGGGGCTGGCAGACGCGATCAACGCCGACACGAACCTGAGCTTCAGTGCAGATGTCGGAACGGGCGCTTTGCTGATCGCCCGCAACGGCCTGACGAGTTTCCAGGCAGCGCTGGAAGTGCGGCCTGCGGGTGTAGCGAAGGTGTTGGCCGCGACGGCGACCACCGTATCGCTGACGCTCAGCGGCAGTCCGGTACCGTTCGAGACCTGGCGCGTGGATCTCACCGGCAATCGCAGCTACAGCGTCGCGGACGGGGCGACGAGCCTGGCTCAAGTCGCTGCGCAACTCGCCGCGATGATCAACGCCGACAACATCAACGCCGAGTTCCTGACCGCTACGGTCCGTGAAGCACAAGGCGTCGTCGAGCTCGTGATCGTGGATCGAAGTGGTGCCGCACTGACCGCTGCGATGGTCGTGACGCCCGCCACGCCGTGGACGCTCGCATCGGCCACCGACGCCGCTTCGGTGACGCTGTTCGGCAATCCGGTTCAGGGTGAGATCTGGACGGTCAACCTGGGCGAGCTCGACTGGGCGTACCCCACGGCCGCGGCGCCATCGCTTGCCGGCATCTCGGCCGAACTCGCAAACCGTATCGTGGCCGATACCCGCGCATCGGCGGCCGTGCTTACTGCACTGGCCGATGGCAGCGTTCTGTATCTGGTCCGCATCGGTGCAGAGCCGATCGCGCCCGAGTTCACGTTCACGCCCGCGAGCGGCTACACGATCGACGCCGTGCAGCCGAGTTCGGTGGTGGCGACGCTCGATACCACGGCGACGGCCGGGCACACGTGGACGTTCACGCTGGCGAATGCGCAGCGTGGCACGTTCTCGTTCAACTTCATCGTCGGGCAGGCGTACAACAGTCAGGCGATCACGACGCAGGCGCAGCTTGCCGCCATGTTCGCGGATCTGATCACGGTTGCGGGCGCGCCGGATTTGGCACATATCACCGCGATGGCCGAGGGCAACGAGATCGCCGTCGTCGCCGCGGACGGCAGTACCTGGGTGCTCAACCTGGGCGTCGCACCCACACCGACAGCCGCCCTGACGCCGTCCAACGGGATGTCGCGCACCTCCGGGGCCTCGACCATCACCTTCACGAGCACGGCCCAGCCGCGCGACATCTGGACGCTCACCGTCGGTGGTACGGCATTTACCGCGTCGCTGAGCGGGCCGTATTCGATCGCGAACGGCACCTTGCTCGACGGCGACGCGTCCTCGATGGCGGCGTTCTTCGCCGAGAGCATCAATTCGAGCGGTGCGATGGCGGACTACTACGCCTTCGCCTCGGGCAACGGTCTCGTCGTCGTCAAGCGCACGGGCACATTCGCGACACAGCTGCGGGTCTCGCCGGCGCTCGAGAATACGGGCGATCTGTACGAGGTGGAGCAGACTGCGGGCGGCGCCGCTTCCATCGAGTTGGTGGGCGCACCCGTGGTCGGAGAGTCCTGGAGCGTGACGCTGGATCCGGTCGGATCACTGGTGAACGGCGCGATCGTGCCCAACAACGCGATACAGGGTGGCGCGATCACGTTGAGCTACGTCGTCCAGCCCGAGGACGACCTCAACGATGTCGCCCAGGGCTTGGCCGCGGTCATCAACGCGATTCTGGCCGACTACGTTGCCACCGCCGATGGCGAACGTCTCGTCATCGCCAAGCGGACAACGGGCGGCTTTACCGCCGACGTCGCGGTCAGTCCAGCCCCGGCGCAAGTGGCGCCTACGGCACCCGCGCCTTCGGCGGTCGTGATTCTGCTGGCGGGAACGCCGGGCGTCGGCGAAACCTGGAAGATCGGTCTGACGCAGCCGGCGCAGCACGTCGTTCTGGCCGGCGATACCCTGGAGACGATTGCGACGGCGCTGGCAACCGCGATCAACACGCAGGGCGGCAACTTCGTGGCGCGCGCCGAGGGGCGCTCCCTGATCGTCGTCGGGAAGGATGGCGTTGCCTTCTCGCCGAGCCTGGAGATCTCCGAGCAGGCCACGCCGGCGACCTTTGCGGCAGATGCGGCGCGGTTCGCGCTGGGCGGCATCGATCTTTCGCTCGCTCGCGCCGCGGCCACGGTCACCGGCGACACCGAAGGCACGATCTTCACGATCGTCCTGCGCATCGGCGAAAGCGCGACGCGCCATACGTACACGGCCATCGAAGGCGACACGCAGGCGACGATCGCCGCTGCGCTTGCATCCGCAGTGAATCTCGATGCGCCGGACGCCTTCGCAGCCCTGTCGAGCGGCGCGGTCGTGTATATCGTGGAACGCAGCGGCGCGAGCATCTCGCTGCTCAACACCGCAAACGCCAGCGACGCGGCAACTGCCCGTACCATCACGCTGGCGGCTGAAACCGTGTTCGCCGGCGAAGTCTGGTCGATCGTCCTCGACGACGGCACGTACAGCACCACGCACACCTACGTCGCACAATCCGGCGACACCCTGGCGGACGTGGCACGAGAACTGAGCCGTGCCATTGCTGCCGGTGCGATCGTGACCTTTGCGGCAACCTCGTCGGGCAACGAGATCTTCGTCTACAACCTCGTGGGCCTGGCGTTCACCTCGGCAGTGGAAGTGACGCCCCCAGGCCAGACATCCGTGATCGAGTCGCGGAAGTTCAACGTGGCGCAGGCCGGCAACGAATACTTCTATCGCCCGGTCAACCTCAATACCCGCGTCGACGAATCGAAGCAGGTCGACACGCTGAACGTCTACAACGGCAACAGTCCGTCGAACGACACCGGTACGCTGACGGCCAATCAGCTCACGGGCCTCGGCATGGCCGGCGACACCGTGATCGCCGGTCGCACGCTGCCGGGCGGGATCGTCTACCGCGACCTCGAAGTGCTGAACATCGTGCTCGGAACGGGGGTCGATACGTTCCATGTGCTGTCGACGCACGCCGGTGCAACGAACATCTCGAGCGGCGCGGGCAACGACGTGTTCTACGTCCAGTCGATCGACGGTCACACGACGATCGATGCGGGCGCCGGCGACGACGACGTCTACGTCGGCAGCGAAGCTGCGCCCAACCTGCTCGGTCAGAATCGTCTCGGCACCATCCGTGCGCTGCTGATCGTGATCGGCGGCACGGGCAACGACACGCTCTTCATCGACAACCGCGCCGAAGGCGACGACGGCGCATCCATCCTGGGCGGCAACTCGATCACCGGGCTCGGCATGCCGTCGATCTCGGAAGTCCAGACGGTCTACATCCAGGCGGCCGCCGGCATCTACACGCTGCGCATCGCCGATCAGAACGTCGACTCGAAGACGGCGACGAGCACGCTGGTCGAACTGAGCGGCACGCCGATCGAAGGGGATCGCTGGACCATCGCGATCGACAACCTGCCGTTCTACACGGTGCAGGTGAGCGCAGGCATGACGACGGTCGGGCAGGTCGCGAGCGCACTGGCCGACCTGATCGACGGATCGAACGGATTCACCGCGCGCGCCGACGGCAACATGCTGGTGATCGTGAACACGGCGGGCGCAGGCTTCCAGGTCGCGTTCTCGGTGCAGACCCAAGGCACCGCGCCGAGTGCTGCGGTCGATGTGCTCGAAGGCGCCTCCACGGCCGTTGTCATCGGAGGCACACTGCTCAATGGCGACAGCTGGCGCTTCACGGTCAGCGGTCGTGGGTACGACTTCGTCATCGGCACCGACGCGACCACGCTGGCCGAACTTGCGTCCGAGTTGGCGGATTCGATCAACAACGACGGAGCACTGTCTTCGTACCTCGCCATTGCGGTGGGCGATACCGTGGTGATCATCGACCGCGGCGCGAACCCGTTGCGCCCGGTCGTGACGATGCAGGTCACGCTGGCCGGCGGCGCGGCGGGCAGCAGCATCGGCGTGGTCGAAGGACAGGGCAACGCTCGGTCGCTTGCCTTGTCAGGCACGCCGATCGCACTCGAGCGCTGGGTGCTCTCGCTGGGGGGTATCGACTACGGCTACACCGTCGGCGTTAACGATACGCTCGCGACGACGGTCGCCGGTCTGGCTCAGGCAATCAGTTCGAACGCGCCCGCCCGCTACACGGCCACGGCGGTCGGCTCGACGTTGATCGTCGTCGATACCACCGGTGCCGCACTGTCGACGACGCTTGCGGTGCAGGTGCGCGCAGCCGGTACGGCCGTAACGACACCCGCACCGACCGTGCCGCTGACGGCGTCCACGTCGGCCGTCGTCACGCTCACCGGCCAGGTCGTGGTCGGCGAAACGTGGCGACTCGAACTCAATGCAGGCGGTGCGGTGACGGCCGTGAGCGCCACCGTGATCGCGAACGACACGCTCGCGCTCGTCGCGGCGCGTCTGGCTCAGGCCCTCGATGGCTCGACGGATCCTGCGGCAGCGGGCTATACCGTCACGTCGAACGGCAACGTGATCTCCATCGGCCATACCACCGCGTTCACGATCGTGGCGAGCGTGGGTGCAGCGGGGCCGGCGAGCACGAGCTCCGCCCTCGTATCCACTGCAGCATTCGTCCTGGCAGGTGCACCGCAAACGAACGATCGCTGGATCGTCTCCGTCAACGGGACCCAGTACTCGGTCACCGTCGGTTCGACCGTGCAGATCGACGGATCCAGCGTCCTCGTCGACACGCTCGGCGAACTCGCCCTTGCGCTGGCGCAGAAGCTCACGGCCGGCCTCGGCGGCAACTTCACGGCATTCGCCGATGGCAACATCGTCTTCGTCGTCGACCGCACCGGGGTGGCGTTCGAAGCGGGTGCGCTGGTCGCCCTCGCGACGCCGACCCAAGGCACGGTGAGCGGTCAGATCAACCGCGCCGCAGCCCTTGCAACGCTGACCGGTACGCCGGTGGCTGCGGACATCTGGCGTCTGAAGATCACCGCAGGGGCGACCACGCCCTACCAGGTCACCGTCGGATCGACGCGTACCATCGGCGGCGTCGCGATGACGATCGATACGCTGGAAGAGATCGCACTCGCGCTCGCCACGGATATCAACGCCGACAGCGGCAACATCGTGGCCTCGCAGGTCGGCACCACCCTCGTGATCGCCAGCAAGAACGGCACGGCGTTTACCGTTGCCTACGAACTTGAACTCGATGCAGCGAAGGCAGGGGCCGCCGGGCAGCTCGCCGGGTCGATCGCGCTTGCGGCCGCATCGACTGCGCTGGCGAGCTTCGATGGAACGCCGCAATCGGGTGAGGAGTGGCGCATCACCCTCGATGGTGTCGCCGTCAACGTCGTGGTGGACAATCTGGCGCAAGCCGGCTCCCTCGCGCTGCTGGCCGCGCAGTTCGCCGGCGACATCGAGGCACTGGGCGGCGGCAATGTCTACCGTGCACTGGTGGTCGACGGCGGGGCAGCCATCGTGCTGGTTTCGCTGGCAGGTGCACCGATGACGGCGACGACCCTAGTTCTGCGCACGACGGATGTCGGTACGGTGACGGCACCCGCCGATGCGACGAAGGTGCTGACGTTCTCGGGCGAGCCGATCGTCGGTGCGCAGTGGCGTGCCGAGTTCGACGGTGTGCTCGTGAGCTACACGGTCGCGGCCGGCGAGACGACTGCAGCGGCCGTTGCTTCCGGGTTCGCGACCGCCGTCAACTCGACGCTCGGCGCGAACTACACGGCCACCGCGGACGGTGTCGATGTCGTCGTCGTGAAGCTGAGCGGCGGTGCGCTGATCGTTTCCAGCCTCGATGTGACGGCAGGCGATACGACGAGCGTCACCGAGGACGAGGCCACCGACTCGCAGTCCTACGTCGTCCAGCTCGTCGGCACGCCGGTCGTGGGCGAAATCTGGACGCTTGAGTTCGATGGCTTCACGCACGTCATCACGGTCGCCGAGGGGGCAACGCTCGAGTCCATCGCTGCAGCCCTGGCGCGCGCCATGGACGCGGAAACAGGCATCGCCGCGGTGGCCGAGGGCTCCCGCGTGGTCGTGGCGCGAGTCGGCGACACCGCGCAGCCGCCGACACTGACCGTGGAGAAGGACGACTTCGTCAAGGTGGGTCGTCAGACCGTGACACTCGGCGTGTCAGGCAACTTCCAGATCGCGGCCGGTCAGGTGTGGTCGTTCACCCTAGGCGGCCTGCTGGTCGCATACCAAGTGACCGACGCGGATATCGTGGAGGGCCAGACGGCGGCCCTGTCGCGAATCGCGGGCAAGCTCGCCCAGTTCATCAACGATCGCAATGACGATCCGACGAGCGAGCCCAACACGTTCGCGGGCTATGCGGCACTGGCGAGCGGTGCAAGCATCTTCGTCACCGGGCCCGAGACGTTCGCGATTGCGGGCACCGGGGTCGGCACCTATGCCGTGGCGGCCTCGCCGGCCACGGTGCGGACGACGCTCAGTGGTGCCGTCACGGTGGGCGACATCTGGAGCGTGAACATCGTCCTCGGCGGTGCATCGCTCGGTACGTTCTCGTACACGGTGGCAACGGGTGACACGCTGGCCAAGATCGGCGCGGGCCTCGCGGCGGCCGTCAACGCAAGCGGGGCCACGGGCTTCCTTGCGGCTGGCGACGGCAACGACCTTCTGATTGCAAACCAGTTCGGTGCCGTGTTCACGGCCCAGGTCGCCATCACGCAGGCGAATGCGCTGTCGGTCTCGCGTACCTTCTTCCTCGCCGGTCCGATCTTCAACGGCGACGCCTGGACCGTCACGCTGACCGTAGGTACTTCGGCCGTGACGGTCAGCGCATCGGCACAAGGCACGCTTGCCGGTACGGCGACGAACATCGCTGCGCAGATCAATGCGCTTGCAGGCTTCAAGGCGGTTGCGGATGGGGCAACGGTGCGCGTGTCGACCGAGGGCGCGAATGCCGGCCGCAACTTCGTGCTCACGGCGGCGTCGCCCCGCGGCAGCCTGAACGAAGCGCCTGTGACGTCGCTGCGCGACCTGACGCTGTTCGGCCCGCTTGTGGCAGGCAGCCAGTGGACGATCACGCTCACCGTCGAGGGCAGGGTGACGAGCGTGACGGTGCCGGTCGCCGTGGATCTGGCGACGCTGGCCGTCAATCTCGCCGCCGTGATCGATGCGTTGGCCGGTTTCCGCGCCAACGATACGGATTCGACCATCACGGTCGAGACCGATGGCGCCGATCTGGGCAAGGGCTTCTCGGTCGGCTACGTTGCAGCCCGCACGCTGACGGCGGTGCAGTCGGCGGCTGCGGCCAACGCCATGGTGGGGCAGCTTTCCGGTACGCCGCTCGTCGGCGAGGTATGGCGCATCGATGTTGCGGGCGTCGATCACGATTACACCGTGCAGACGGACGATACGCTGGCGTCGGTCGTGGCCGGGCTCGCCAAGGCCATCCGCGACAACAGCGCCTTCGACGCCGTGAGTCGCGATGGCCTGCTGGTCATCACCGGAGCGGCCGCGCCGAACGCACAGTTCTCGATTCCGACGGTCGTGAACCGGGGCAGCGTTTCGAATCTGGTGACGGGCAGCACGGTGACCTTCGCCGGCACGCCTGCGGCCGGCGAAGCGTGGACGATCGATCTGGGCACGAGCACGCACACCCATATCGTGCGCGATGCCGTGCCGCTCGCGGAGATCGCAAGCGGTCTCGCGGCCAGGATCAACGCGGCGGCAGGCAACTTCGTCGCGACGACGAACGGGGCCACCGTGATCGTCACGAGTGCCAACGGATCGGCATTCACTTCGGCGTTCGCCATTACCGCGCAGGGCACGAGCGCCGGGACGGCGACGCGCACCGTCGTCTCGACGAGCGTTACGCAGTTCGTGCTCGCCGGCACGTCGAAGATCGGCGAGCAGTGGAAGATCACGCTGGGCGGCGACGATTTCGTCTACGACGTCGAATCGATCGAGAACATCGCACACTCGATCGTCGCAGGCATCGATGCAACGTCCTACGTGCTGCAGGCGAGCCTCAATGCCGTGCCAGGAAATGTCGACGGGGTATGGACGCTGAACGTTGGCGTCGGCGGCTTCTCCGCATCCGTCCAGTACACCGCCGCGCTCGGCGAGTCGTTCGGTTCGGTCGTCTCGGCGTTGGCGGCGCTGCTCAATGCCGTGCCGGGTGCGCCGATCAGCGCCGAAGCAAGCGGCAACAATCTAAAGCTGGTGAACGGCGCTGCGGTCGCACCGACGGTCCAGTTCCAGCGCAATGGTGGGGTGGTCGCCTCGACGCTCGCGACGTTCGGACATTTCGCCGCGTCGGTCGAGGTGGATGGCAACGACGTGCACCTGGTCATCGTGCCGCTGATCGGCACGTTCAACACCACGCCCACGACGGCAGTCGTCGCCCCGCGCAATGCGTTTACGCAGGGGAACGGCACGGCTGCGACCGTCACG
>JBIKKL010000437.1:0-4623 GCA_044360365.1 Burkholderiales bacterium
AACTGCAGCGAGCGCGCCACCTCGAGCCCCATCGTGTCGACGAATGGCAGGAGCACTTCACCTTCGTAATTCTCGGGGAGGCCGCCTTGCTCGGGGCCGGCACGTTTCGCCGCTTCGGCTTCTTCGGGCGTCAGCCCGAACACCCGCTGGATCTCCTGCGTGAGCGCGTTCCCACCGAAGGGCTGCTCGCGGCTGTAGACCGATTGACCGTTACGCATTACGTTCAGCGTCATCAGATTCGAACCGATGTCGAAGATTGCAATGTTCTGGTCGTGCCCCTGTTGGGGCAGCGCGCGCTCGATCAACTCGAAGGCTGTTTGCGTGGCGTAGGACTCGACATCCATCACGGTCGTCTTCAGGCCGAGCCCTGCGGCTTCAGCAACCGCTTGCCTGTCCTCGACTTTTTCTTTGCGGGAGGCCGCGATGAGGATTTCGACATCGTCGGGACTGTTCGGCGCGGGGCCGAGCACCTGAAAATCGAGATTCACCTCGTCGAGGGAGAAGGGAATGTACTGATTCGCTTCGGTCTCGACCGTCAGTTCCAGCTCGTCTTCCTGCTGGCCTGCCGGTACGATGATTTTCTTGGTGATGACCGCGGAGGCGGGCAGGGCCATGGCGAGATTCTTCACGCTGAATCCGCCACGCTTGTATCCGCGCTTGAGAGAATCCGCTACCGCGTCGAGGTTTTGAATGTTTCCGTCGACCACGGAATCCCGGGGTAGCGGTTCAATAGCATATCGCTCGATCCGGAGAATGTTCTTCCCGGCATCCGCGACCTCTACCAGCTTCACCGACGACGAGCTGATGTCACAGCCAATCACCGGAGGGGTCTTGACCTTGAACAAGGCCCTCATGAAGCTCAGGTCAAAATTCAATTTTCCCTTGAGCATTGGTAGGTTACGAGCGATACGTATAATTTACATGAGATGCTAGCAACAAAACTTTTTACAAGTAAAGTAATTAGTTCCAGGGTTGCCAGCGGCCTATAATGCTGTGGACTTTTTGCAACACAAAATGAAGCGGTTAGTTCTTGCGGCTGACGTAGACTCTCACGCGTAGGGCTGAACCTCAAGCAGATTCGATTACATGCGCCGCGCGATCACCATCATTTTCGTTCTGCTCGCCGTGCCGCTTGCCGCAGCACTGCTGTTGGTTTTCGCCGTTATTCTGGCTTATCCCACGCTTCCTTCTCTGGAAGTGCTCACCGACTATCAACCCAAGATCCCCTTGCGGGTGTACACCGCGGACGGCGTTCTCATCGGGGAATTCGGCGAGGAGCGGCGCGCCTTCGTCCGCATTCAGGAAGTTCCGGATCTCATGAAGAAGGCCATTCTCGCCGCTGAGGACGAGCGCTTCTACCGCCACGGCGGTGTCGATTATGCGGGGGTGGCGCGCGCGGCACTTTCCAATTTCATCTCCGGCGGGGCGCGGCAGGGGGCCAGCACGATAACGATGCAGGTAGCGCGCAATTTTTTCTTGTCGAAAGAGAAGACCTTCACGCGCAAGTTCAACGAGGTACTCCTTGCCTTCAAGATCGAGCACAGCCTCACCAAAGACGAGATCCTGCAGCTTTACGTGAACCAGATCTTTTTGGGGCAGCGCGCACACGGATTCGCGGCGGCAGCGCAGATCTACTTTGGCAAGAGTCTCAAGGATCTCAGCCTTGCAGAGACCGCCATGTTGGCCGGACTGCCAAAGGCGCCTTCGCGTTTCAATCCCGTGGCGAATCCGACGCGCGCCAAGTTGCGTCAGCAGTACGTGCTGCGCCGCATGCATGAGCTCGGCGACATTTCCGGCGACCAATGGCGCGCGGCCGATCGCGAAGCGCTCGCAGTCAAGGGCGTCCTCCAGGAGTTTTCCGTCCACGCCGACCACTTCGCAGAAATGGTTCGACAGGCGATGTTCGAACGTTACAAGGAGGACGCGTACCTCAGGGGCTATCGCGTTTTCACCACGCTCGATAGCCGTCATCAAGCGGCCGCATACCGTGCTGTGCGAACGGGCGTCCTCGCGTACGATCGGCGCCACGGCTACCGCGGCCCCGAGGCGTATGTCGATTTGCCGGTGAAAGTCAGCGACGAATTGATCGAGGACGTTTTGCAGGAGTACCCGGACAGCGACGAACTCAAGTCTGCCGTAGTCATCGAATCCGGCCCGAAGCAGGTCACTGTCCGTACGCGTGGACGCTCAGCGCCGGTCGTGGTGCGCGGCGACGGCCTGAAGTTCGTCCAGGCATCATTGGGCGAGAAAGCAAGTACCAACCAGAGGATTCGGCGCGGCGCCATTGTTCGGGTCGTAAGCGACGAAAAGCAGGCCTGGAGCATTGCGCAGCTGCCCACCGTCGAAGCAAGCCTGATCGCGCTGGATCCCGCGGACGGTGCGGTGCGAGCCTTGGTCGGCGGTTTCGACTTCGAGCGAAACAAGTTCAATCATGTCACCCAGGCGATGAGGCAACCCGGATCGAGTTTCAAGCCGTTTGTTTACTCGGCGGCATTGGAAAAGGGTTTTACCCCTGCGACGATCGTCAACGATGCGCCGCTCCGGTTCGAGGCCAAGCAGACCGGCTCGGAGGCTTGGGAGCCCAAGAACTTTGACGGCACGTTCGAAGGGCCGATGCGGCTCCGTGCGGCGCTTGCGAAGTCCAAGAATCTCGTTTCCGTCCGGATCCTTCAGGATATTACGCCGCAGTATGCTCAGGACTACATAACTCGGTTCGGTTTCGACGCGAAGCTGCACCCGGCGTATTTGACGATGGCGCTCGGTGCCGGCACCGTAACACCCTTGCAGATGGCGGTGGGTTACTCGGTATTCGCCAACGGCGGATTCAGGATCTCGCCCTTCTTTATCGACAGAATCGAAGATGCCCGGGGCAAGGTGATTGCGAAGTCGACCCCGAAGCGTGCAGGGCAGGGCGCGAACCGGGTCATTGATGCCCGGAACGCATTCATCATGTCGTCCCTGCTGCAGGAAGTTGTCCGCTCGGGTACGGCAGCGAGCGCTCTTCAGTTGGGTCGCGCAGACCTCGGGGGCAAAACCGGCACAACCAACGATTTCGTCGATGCTTGGTTTGGCGGCTATCAACCCGGGCTCGCCGCCGTCGCATGGATCGGATTCGACAATCCGCGCTCTTTGGGGCGCAACGAGACGGGCGGCCGGGCAGCGCTTCCGATGTGGATTGCCTATATGGGAGAAGTCTTGAAGAACGCTCCCGAAAAGCCCCTCACCATGCCCGAGGGTATTGTTTCGATGCGTATCGATCCGGAGACCGGTTTGCGCACCGAAGACGGAAAATTGACCGAGTATTTTTATCAGGAATTTGTTCCTTCCGAGCGCCCGGTCGAAGGTTCGGGTGGCGTGGATCGCCCCTCCGAGGACGTGCGAAACCAGCTTTTTTAGCAGCCCACTCATGAGCCGAAATCACGGTGGAAAGAACGGCGCGCTGAGGGAAGAGATTGCGCACCTTGCCGCGCGGATCATCGCAGAGGACGGCGTCGACGATTTCGCGTACGCGAAACGCAAGGCTGCCCGTCAGATCGGGGCGGCCGATGCGCGATCGATGCCCGACAACGAAGAGGTCGAAAACGCCTTAGCCGAATATCGCGAGATCTACCAAAAAGACGAGCATCCAGAGGTATTGGCATCGTTACGTGAGCAAGCGCTCACGGTTATGAGGGCGCTCGAAAGATTTAACCCGTTTCTTTCGGGATCGGTACTGAGCGGGGTGGCCGGAAAGTACTCCGACATCGAGATCCACCTCTTTGCCGACAGCGGCAAAGAGGTGGAGATGTTTCTCCTCAATCGAGGGTGGCGGTTTCGGCCGTCTCTGGTGCGGTGCTATGTGAATCAGAGCGAGCGCCATATCTCTGCATATTTCGTGATGTACGAAGGGATCGAAGCCATATTGAAGGTCTTCGACCTGGAAGATACCCGCGCCACGATTCGATCTACGGCACTCGGGCGGCCCCATCAACGCGCCGGGATCGCGGAAGTTCAGGCGTTGGTTGAAGCGGATCGTTAGTGTCCCGCTCGTTGCTCATTGAGCCAGCGAGCGACGTCGATTGCAAAATACGTAAGAATCCCATCGGCACCGGCGCGCTTCATTGAGAGCAGCGCTTCCAGGACGCACTTTTTCTCGTCGATCCACCCATGTTGGCCGGCCGCTTTCAGCATGGCGTACTCGCCGCTGACCTGATAAACGAAAGTCGGTATCTTGAACTCGTCCTTGATGCGCCGAACGATGTCCAGGTACGGTAGCCCCGGCTTGACCATGACCATGTCGGCACCTTCTTCCAGGTCGATCGCCACCTCCCGCAGGGATTCGTTCGTGTTCGCCGGATCGATCTGATAGGTGTATTTGTTTCCTCCGCCCAAATTCGCCGAGGATCCAACCGCGTCTCGGAACGGTCCGTAAAACGAAGAGGCATACTTCGCCGAGTAGGCGAGGATTCGGGTGTAGAGGAATTCGGCGTTGTCGAGGGAGGTACGGATTGCTCCGATGCGCCCGTCCATCATGTCCGATGGAGCCACCACGTCGACGCCTGCTTGTGCATGGCAGAGGGCCTGCCGGCACAGGACATCTACCGTCTCGTCGTTGAGCACGTATCCCGATGGATCGATGAGCCC
>JBIKKL010000470.1:0-4200 GCA_044360365.1 Burkholderiales bacterium
CGTCCTGGCCATGGATCGTGTACGGGTCCAGGGCAACGTCAGTGATTATGCCTAGCTCGGGAAATCGCTCTTTCAGGGCTCGCACTACCCGAGGTACCAGACCAGATTCGTTATAGGCTTCCCTCGCGTCTTCCGTTTTCAGCGATGGATCCACCACGGGGAAAAGGGCCAGCGCGGGAATGGCCAGCTTCACGCAGGTCTCGGCTTCGACGAGCAATCGATCCAGGGACATGCGTTGTACCCCTGGCATCGACGGAACAGGTTCCGTTCGGCCGATGCCATCGAGCACGAAGACCGGATAGATCAGGTCGTCGCAAGTCAGTACGGACTCACGCATCAAGCGACGACTGAACTCGCTGCGACGCATTCTTCGCATACGCGTCTTCGGAAAGTTTCCAAACCGGTTGTCCGTCACTGTCGAGACCCTTCACACAAGTTGGTCGATTCCGTCGCGGCGTCGGGAACTTCCCCCGCGAGGCAAACGTCTCATTCCCCAGACGATGCTTCATCGTCTCCCGCTTCTCCTCCCTGAGCGGGCGCCTTAATCCCAATTAAGGCATTTTTGCCCCCGGCTTTGCTCCCCTTTAGCCGGGGGTTTTTATTTGGTGAGGCTGAGTCCTCGGTTGACCCGACCTGTAACTCGAGCCAACCGGCAACGATCTTCTGTACTTCCTCCACGCCCTCTTGGGTTTGGCTTGAAAAAAGCTGAACCGAATACGCGATACCCAGGGCGTCCATGCGCTTTTTGAACTCCCGCAGCGCGATGATGGCCTGGGAGCGGGACAGCTTGTCCGCTTTCGTAAGTAGAATGTGTATCGGCAGCCGGCGTGGTGCAAACCAATCGAGCAAGTACTGATCGAGCGGTGTCAGCGGATGCCGCACGTCCATGATCAGCACGAGCCCCTGAAGCTTCGTGCGTTCCCGCAGATACTGATCGACCAAACGGATCCATTTGCGTCGGGTCGTCTCGTCGACCTTGGCGTAACCATAGCCGGGCAGATCCACCAGGCAGCGTCCCGGCTGGACCTCGAACATTTGGATCATGCGGGTCTTGCCGGGCTGGCGCGCGACGAAGGCGAGGCGGCGCCGATTCGTGATGGCATTGATTGCGCTGGATTTGCCTGCGTTGGAACGCCCCGCGAACGCCACCTCGGTTTCGGAATCCGACGGTAGTTGATCGAGCTGTGCGACCGTTCGGAAAAGTGTGGCTTGGCTGAATATGGTCATTGATCCCTCGGCGCGCGACAGCCCTACCGTGACACCGGGGGATCGCCTTACGCTAGAATAGCGCGCTTTACATTCGCCGTAACGCGCGCAGGAGTTTCGCAATGAGGGTCCCGCTAGCCACCGTTGTGCTTTCCACGATCATGGCCGTAGCCACCAGCGCGTTTGCCGCTGAGACGGCCGCCCCGGACCTGGCGCTCGGAAAGAAGATAGCAACGGAAGTCTGTGCCGCATGCCATGGCGCAAACGGTCAAAGCGCCGCCCCCGCCAATCCCCATCTTGCGGGCCAGCATGCGGAGTACACGTATAAGCAGCTTGTCGACTTCAAAGCCAACAAGGAACGCAAGAATGCCGTGATGATGTCCATGGCACAGCCGTTGTCGGCTCAGGACATGCGATCGGTCGCGGCTCATTACGCGGCACAGAAGCCCAAGACGATGGGCGCGGCAAAGAAAGACCTCGTCCCGCTTGGGCAAAAACTCTACCGGGGAGGCAATTCGGCCACGGGGGTGCCCGCCTGCTCCGGCTGCCATGGCCCGAATGGCGCCGGGATCCCGGCACAGTACCCGCGCCTTGCAGGGCAGTTTGCCGAATACACTGTCTCCCAGTTGAAGGCTTTTCGCACCATGGAGCGCACGAACGATCCTAACCAGATGATGCGCGGCGTCGCCGCCCGAATGACGGATCAGGAAATCGCAGCGGTCGCCGAGTATTTGGCCGGGCTGCAATAAGGGGCTGCTCCCTGCCGGCCGACAAAAGAAGCGCCGCCTACGGGCGGCGCTTCTTATCTGGACGATCGCAGTGCGGCGAAAGCCCGTTCGGCAGCTTCGAACGTCAGTTCGAATTCCCGGTCAGTATGGGCTGCCGAGACGAATCCCGCCTCGAATGCCGACGGCGCGAGATACACGCCCTCGTCCAGCATCGTATGGAAGAACGCGTTGAACGCCTTCTGATCGCAGCGCATGACTTCCGCGTAGGATGCAGGGACTTGCGGCGAAAAGTACAGGCCGAACATGCCGCCAACGGCTTGTGCGGAAAACGCTACGCCTGCGGCCTCGGCCCGGTGCGCGAGCCCGGTGACCAGCTTCGTTGCGGACTCGCCGAGTCGTTCGTAGAACCCCGGGGCCTGTACAAGCTTCAACGTGGTAAGGCCCGCCGCGACGGCAACGGGGTTCCCGGATAACGTACCGGCCTGATACACGGGCCCCACCGGGGAGACGGATTGCATGACATCCCGTCGTCCCCCAAAGGCACCGAGCGGCATCCCGCCGCCGACGACCTTGCCTAATGTCACGAGGTCCGGTTCGATCTGGTACAACCCGCATGCTCCCCGCAGGCCGACGCGAAACCCCGTCATCACTTCATCGACGATCAGCAAGGCGCCGTGCTTGCGCGGCTCTTCCTGCAGCGCCGCGAGAAACGGAACGCTGGGCGCTATGAGATTCATGTTGCCAGCGACCGGTTCTACGATGACGGCCGCGATCTCGTTGCCGATGCTGGAGAACGCCGCTCGAAGCGCTTCGGGATCGTTGTACGGCAGTACCAATGTGTGCTGAGTGACTTCCTGCGGCACGCCCGCCGAACTTGGTTGACCAAACGTCAACGCACCGGATCCTGCCTTGACCAGCAGTGCATCGGCGTGACCGTGGTAACACCCTTCGAACTTGATGATACGGCTGCGATTGGTATAACCGCGCGCCACGCGAATGGCGCTCATCGTTGCCTCGGTTCCGGAACTCACGAGGCGGACTTGTTCCAGTCCGGGGACGAGTGCGCATAGAAGTTCGGCCATCTCGAGCTCACCCGGCGTGGGCGCTCCGAAACTCAAACCCTCGGCGGCGGCCTTTTGTACTGCAGCGACGACCTCCGGATGCGCGTGGCCCACGATCATGGGGCCCCACGAGCCGACATAGTCGATGTACCGGTGGCCCTCGACGTCTGTCAGCCAGGCGCCGGCAGCGGACGAAAAGAACACCGGGGTGCCCCCCACGGCGCGGAATGCGCGCACCGGCGAATTCACACCGCCCGGAATAACGCGCTGTGAACGTGCGTAGAGCTCGGAATTAGTCACGGTCCATTCTCGGGAAAAGACGGGTGAAATCCGCTGCCGCCTGCTTCACGGACGGCGCACCGAACAGGGCAGTGATGACTGCCACAGCGTCGACCCCAGCGGCGATCAGCGAGGGCGTGTTATCCAGAGTAATGCCACCTATCGCGACGACGGGCAGCCCGACTGCCTGCTTGGCTTCGTTGATCGTCGATAACGGGGAACGTACGGCGCTGGGTTTGGTCGGCGACGCGAAGAAACTGCCAAAGGCGACATAATCCGCGCCAAGTCGCTTTGCCTCGAGGGCGTTGCCGATGTCCCGATAGCACGAAGCACCGATCAGGGCGTGCGGCAAACGAGTGCGGGCCGCTGCGATATCGCCGTCGTCGCGCCCCAGGTGTAAGCCCTCGGCGCCGATTTCCACGGCGAGATCGGTATCGTCGTTGATGATGAGCAGCGCGCCACGGCTCCTGCAAATCGTCAGCAACGCGGAAGCTTGCTGTCGTCGCAAGCCGGGGGAGGCCACCTTGTTGCGATACTGGACCAGCGTTGCACCACCTTCGATGGCTTCGACCACCATCGTGCACAGTCGAGCTGTATCGTCGGTATCAGGTGTAACGGCGTAAAGGCCGTGTACGGGATATCGTCTACTCATCGCTGTTTTCGTTCGTTCGCGCCCAGAACATGCGGTCGGGGATGTACTGACCCATACCGGGCCTGAAACCGTGACTCAGCGTCTGCCAGGTGTACTCCTGTGCATCGTGGACCGCTTCTTCGACGGCGAGCCCATTGGCGAGCGTAGCAGCGACCGCGGCGGCGAGGGTGCACCCTGATCCGTGGTATGACCCCGGCAATCGGTCCCAGCTATCCGCGCGCACCAGCCCCTCGCGTCCGTAGAGCGTATTGATGACCTTCGGCGTATTTGCGTG
>JBIKKL010000164.1:0-8828 GCA_044360365.1 Burkholderiales bacterium
ATGCGCCGCCGTGATGTCCGCCGGCTACCTTCTTGATGCGCCGAACGATGATGGGGCGTTGTGAGTCGTCGGAGGCCATTTGCTAACGCCGGGAAAGGAGAAAAGAAAAAGGGGAAAGGCAAAAAGAAATGCCCTCTTCCGCGTTACCGGGGAAGAGGGTCGGGGAGAGGAGATTCCCCTTTCCCCTTTCCCCCTTCACCGAGGATCGGCGAAGCAGCCGGGACGTCATCACTTGCCCTTCTGCTTCACATGCGCCTCCAGCTCTGCGAACGTCGGGCGCTCGCTCGAGTAGAGCACCTTGCGACCGAATTCGACGGCGAGCGCCGGTGCGTAGCCGTTCAGGCTCGCAAGCAGCGTGACCTTGATCGTCTGGAACATCTTGCTCGACTCGTGCAGCTTCTGTTCGAGCACGCTGGACAACGGACTGACGAAGCCGTACGCGAGCAGAATCCCCAGGAACGTACCGACGAGGGCGGCCGCGATCAGCTTGCCCAGCTCGGCCGGCGGAATGCCCACCGATTCCATCGTGTGCACCACGCCCATGACCGCGGCCACGATACCAAAAGCAGGCAGGCCGTCACCGAGCTTCGCCACGCAATGCACCGGCACTTCGCCCTCGTGGTGGTGGGTTTCGATCTCGTTGTCCATGAGATTTTCGATCTCGAAGGCATTCAGGTTGCCCGCCACCATGAGTCGCAGATAGTCGGTCATGAACTCGACCACGTGATGGTCGTGCAACACCTTGGGGTACTTGGTGAAGATCGGGCTATCCTCGGGCTTTTCGATGTCGCCCTCGATTGCCATCAGGCCTTCCTTGCGCACTTTGGCAAGGATGTCGTAGAGGAGCGCCATCAGCTCCATGTACATGTCTTTGGTGTAAGCCGAGCCCTTGAGCACGGACGGCAACGCCTTGAGCGTCGCCTTCACCGCCTTGGCAGTATTGCCGACGAAGAACGCCCCCAGGGCCGCACCGCCGATCATCAGCACTTCGACGGGCTGGAAGAGCGACGCCAGGTGGCCGCCGGCGAGCGCGAACCCGCCGAGCACTGAGGCGAGAATGATGATGTAGCCTACGATTACAAACATGCGGGTATCCGGGCAACGTAGCGCCGCAGACGACTGCAAGTCTGCCCCGGCGCGGGTCAATCCATGCGCGTGTGCGCGAAGAGATTTACGTCGCTGCGGGCGTGAAACTTTACCGGTGAATTCGGCCCGATGCGGGGCCGCGACGACGAAACGGACTCCGGTCCGGATGGAGTCCTCGTGCCATGGCGAATCCGCCATGGCGTCGTCGTTCGAGATGGCGAGTGGCAGTGACTCAGGCGGCCTTGGGCAGCGCCTCGGCACGAGCCAACTCTGCCGCCTTCTTCGTCTTGCCGGCACGCGAAGGGACGCGGCACAGACCGCAGACGAAGTTGCCGTAGAGTTCTAGCGAGTGGACGACGAAGTGGCCGCCGCAGCGGGTACACGGCGCAGTCTGAAGGAGCTTCGCGTCGAAGAACCGTACCAGGCTCCATGCCCGCGTGAGCGATAGCACCGGTTCGGCCTGATTCGCCTGGCAGTGTTCGAGGTAGAGCTTGAAGGCCTTGAGGGTGGCTTCGATGCCATGCACGTCGGCGTGCGTCTTCAGGTAGCGATGAATGTCGATGAACAGCGACGCATGGATATTCGGCTGCCAGCTGATGAACCAGTCGGTCGAGAAGGGCAGCATCCCCTTCGGGGGCGACACACCGCGCACTTCCTTGTACAGCTTCAACAGCCGTTCTCGAGACAGGGTCGTCTCCGCTTCTAGCAGTTGAAGACGTGCACCGTGCTGAATCAGGTCGATCGCCAGTTGGGTCTGACGCGCTTCGGAAACGAGGCTCTTGCCGGCCATGATGCGTCTCCCGGTCAGGCGGCCAACGGCTCGGCGTCTTGGCCGGCCATCAACACTGCGGCGTGCGAAGACGCCATGATCTTGTCCTTGACGTAGCCGCTCAGCATGTCGCCGAGCACGCGGTTGTCGAAGCGGAAGCGGCACAGGAGCATGTTGCCGCCGGCGATCTTGATCATCTGTGCCGGGGTGAGACATTCGATCAGTTCGGCAGCTTCCTTGCCGATCCCGAGGCGGAAGAGGGCGGCGGCCTTGTCTTCCTTGATCATCCGCTGCGCGAGCAGCAGGTACGTGAGATTCGCTTCGCGGATTTCGTTGAGCAGTTGCGCGTTGTCCATTTCAGTCTCCGTTCCCGATCAGTTGTCTCGACACGTCGAATCGTGATCGACGCCACGGAACGAAGTCTGCTCGCTCGCCAGGGG
The DNA here is from genome assembly GCA_044360365.1 of Burkholderiales bacterium. Classification (GTDB taxonomy): domain Bacteria; phylum Pseudomonadota; class Gammaproteobacteria; order Burkholderiales; family WYBJ01; genus WYBJ01. The sequence continues at coordinate 2,296 of JBIKKL010000164.1, forward strand.
AAACTTAATCGGCGATGTTCCGAAAATGCACAACAGGAACACCCGACGGCTTGTCGGCATTCTTCCTACAAGACGTCATCCGCAACCTGCGAGAAAAAGGCGGCTTGTCGGAGAAGCGCCACCCTCGCCCGGACGCACGCGGGACTCCCGATGCTCCCGGATTCAACCCCGTAACCGATTGACTTAAATGAAGGAAACGAGATCAGACAATGACTGGACGAGCCCCCAGGAACTTCGGGAGATCGGGGGCCGGCAAAGGCCTGCTGAAGTAGTAGCCCTGCAGACGGTCGCAGCCCTCGGCGCGCAGGAAATCGACCTGTTCGCGTGTTTCCACCCCCTCGGCGATGGATTCGAGCCCCAGACTCCTGGCGAGCGCGATGACGGTTCGGACGATCGCCGCATTGTGGCTATCGACAGTCACGTCGCGCATGAACGACTTGTCGATCTTCAGCGTATCGATCGGGAACCGCTTCAGGTAGGCAAGCGAGGAGTAGCCTGTACCGAAGTCGTCGACCGAGATGCACACACCCATCGCCTTCAGCGCATTGAGGGTCGCAATGGTCGCTTCGGCATCCTGCATCAGGACGGTCTCCGTGATCTCGAGATCGAGACATGACGCTGGCAACCCCGTCTGAACGAGGGCTTCCGAAACGACTTCCCTGAGATTCCCCTGCCGGAACTGCACGGCGGATACGTTCACCGACACCTTGAGTCCGTCGATGCCTTCGTCATGCCACTTTCTCGTCTGACGACACGCTTCGAACAGGACCCACTTTCCGACCTCCGCGATCAAACCGGTTTCGTCGGCGAGGGGAATGAACTTGTCGGGCGGCACCATGCCGTGCACCGGATGGTTCCAGCGCACGAGGGCTTCGACAGCTGTAATGCGACCGCTGCCGAACGACACGCTCGGCTGGTAATGCAGGACAAGTTCGTTGCGCTGGACGGCATGCCGAAGCGCCGTCTCCATCTCCAGCCGTTCGGCCGAAGCGCAGTTCATGTCCCGCACATAGAACTGAAAGTTGTTCCGGCCCGCGCGCTTTGCCAGGAACATCGCGTTCTCCGCACTCACCAGAAGCCGGCCTACGTCCTCACCGTCTGCCGGGAAGCGACACACCCCCACGGAGAGCGTGAGGAAGAATTCGTGTCCGTCGAGACGGAACGGCGAAGCAAACGCGTGCATCACGCGCTCGGCCAGTTCGCTCGCCTCCTGCACAGTGGAGGCGCTTGCGTCCAGGAGCGCGAAATCGTCGCGCCCCATGCGAGTGACGATGCCTCGATTCGAGACGGTATCACGCAGCCGCGCGCCGACCTGACGAACGAGCAGATCCCCGACGGCGTAACCGAACGTGTTGTTGATGCGCATGAAGCGGTCGACGTCGATGAAGAGCAACGTCGCCCCGCCCTGCGGCCCCACGTCTGCGAGCAGCCGCGCGGCCTGCTCGTAGAACAGTCGCCTCGAAGGCAATCCGGTGAGCTGATCGTAGTTCGCCATCTGGCGCAGCCGGTTCTCCGCACGGGCACGGGCACGCACGTCCGCAACGGACTTCAGCTCGCGCATCACCACCGGCAGCAGACGCCGCAGATTGCCCTTCTCGACGAAGTCATGCACGCCCTTGGCCATTGCGGTCAACGCGACATCTTCGTCCATATGCCCGGAGTAGATGATGAAGGGAATGTCCTTGCCGCATCGACACAGCAGATCGTACGCGCGATCGGCGCTGAATCCGGGCATCGCATGATCGGAGATCACGAGATCCCAATCCTCGTCACAGAGGGCCTCCTCCATCGCCTGGGCAGAATCGACGCGCTTCCACGACACGTCGCTGGCAGCGCGCTTCAACTCGTGCGTGAGCAGCAGTGCCTCGTCCTCCGAATCCTCGACGATGAGGATCCGCATCCGGTCGAGGACGGGCTGGGCGTTCAGTATGGCGTTCATGAGCGATGTGCGCCTGTCTCAAGCACCGACCGCAACATCCTGATCGGCCAGGCCGGCAGGTCGTGGACGGTAGACGCACGTGCGATTGCGGCCCGCCTGCTTGGCGGCATACACCGCCTGGTCGGCGGCCTTGATCATGGATTCCGGACCGCGCATTGCCGCATCCATCGCGGCCACGCCGACCGAGATCGTGACTTGCAGCGACACGTTCCCCACGCTGATGCGCAGCGCGTTTGCAGCGACTCGCAGCCGTTCCGCACCGTGCGTGGCGGCCACCGCGTCCGTGTCGGGACACACGACGAGAAATTCCTCGCCGCCGATGCGACAGATGACATCCTGAGTGCGCGCTGTCTGCTTGAGCGCGTCGGCCACGCGCTGAAGCACGATATCGCCCACGTCGTGACCATAGGTGTCGTTGATGCGCTTGAAGTTGTCGACGTCGATCAGCATGCACGCGAGTCGACGCGAGCTTCGCTCGGCTGCGGACCATTCCTGATAAATCCGGTCCATCGCGTACCGGCGGTTGGGGATGCCCGTAAGCGAGTCGAGCAACGCGGCTTCCTGCAGACGCCGATTGGTCATTGCAAGTTCGGCCGCAAAGCGCCGGATCTCCTCGCGATCCGATTCGACTTCCGTCTGCAGACTGACGACACGCTCGCCAGCTTTCAAGCGCGCGAGCAGCACCCGCGGATTCACGGGCTTCACCAGGTAGTCGTCCACGCCGGCATCGAAGGCATCGAGCAGCCGCGCCTCCTCTTCGACGCCTGTGAGGAGGATCAGGTAGACGCCGCGTCCGATGGTCGTGCTGCGCAGCGTGCGACAGAACTGCAATCCATCCATCTCGGGCATGAGCCAATCCGCCACGATGAGGTGCGGGCGACACTCCATCGCCATGTGCAGACCCTGCTTGCCGTCAGTCGCCGTGAAGATCTGGTAGCCGGCGTTGTAGAGCAGCTTGTCGAGCAGCAGAAGCACGGAGCGGTCGTCGTCGACCACCAGAACGCGCAGTTTGGCATCCTTGCGCCTGGCCGGCTCGACTGCGGCGGCTTCATCGCTCGGCGCCTGTGCCGCCAGTTCGGCGAACGGTGGCAGGGGATGAGCAGGCACCTCGAGCAGGCGCCCCCATTCCTGCCAATCCTTCACGGTCTGGTCGGCGACGCCGGTAATGGTCTCGACATCGAGACCGATCCGCTTGCCCAGGTCGAATAGCTCGTGCAGTCGTTGCGCGCGCGACCCTTCAGGCGCCAGACAGATGTCGCCCAGGGTTGCCGAAAGATGCAATGCGTAAGTGAGTCCGTAGGCGCGCGAGCCCGGTTCGAAAGGCGCCGCCGCCGGCATCTCGTGATGCAATGCCGGATCGATCAGCACGCCGGGCAGCCCCCAATCGGTCAGAAGGCCGGCCGTCAGCTGCAGATGGTCGGTGGCAAAGCGCTGCTTCTCGGCTGCGATCAACCGCTCCCCGACGCACTGCGGATCGGCGAGCACTTCGTTGTATTCCTGGGGATAGACGCTCGCCAGCGCAAGCCGGCCGATGCCGCTCAGCAGTCCGACGAGAAAAGTCTCTTCGGGCACCGCGATTCGGACGTGCGTCGCGATCACCTGCATCGCCAGCGCCTTGATCAGGGAATGGGCCCAGAACCCCTCGTAGTCGAAACTGCGGCACCGGCCGTTGCGGTAGTCCGACACGAGCGAGAACCCCAAGGCAAGCTGACGCACCGTGTTCAGCCCCAGGGCAACGATCGCGTCGGGCACCGATGCGATCGAGCGCCGGCGGCCGAATTGCGCCGTGTTCGCTGCCTTGACCAGCCGCCCCGAGAGCGCCGGGTCCGCCTTGATCGTGCGAGCCATCGCGGCGTTCGTGGTGCGCTCATCCTGAGCGAGCTGCATCACGGCGAGTGCCACGCCCTTCGGGGAGGGCAGCAGACCGCTCGCCTTGATCTCTTCGAATTTCGACTTTTCGCAGATGCTCATGAACTCGCGTTCCTTGCGCGACGCCTATCGGGCTTCCCGCCGATCGAAACGGAGCATCGGCGTGCAGGATCCATAACTTGAATCCCGCAACGCTGCGCGCCTCGGTAGGGCAAGTGAATTACGGCGGCGGGCCCCTCCCCTTGAGAAGGAGATCGGAAATCGGTTTCGCCCGAGGCGGCCTACAGGACGACCCCGCCGTCAGCGGCCCAGGTTGCGATGGCTCAGGATGCCTCCGGCCACGAGAAAGGCGCCGTTGGTGAAGAACACTGCGCCGAAGCCGGCTATCGACCCAACGGCGCCGAACATGAGAGGCACGATCACGTGACCGACCTGATTGAAGGTGATGCGCATACCGGTCGCCTCACCCGCACGGCCCTTCGGCGAGGCATTGAACAACAGCGTCATCGAGAGGGGTTGACCGCAGCCGCAGGCAATGCCGAGCACGAACGACACGGCGGCAAGCCCATAGGGCGTGTGGAAGAACGGAAACAGGCAAAAGCACACTGCCGCGAGGAACATTGCCCCTGTCAGCAGCCGCTCTTCCCCGAACCGGCGCACGGCCGCGGGCAACGCGGTGCGAATCAGGATGATCGAAATCCCGAAGGCGCTCATCACAACCCCGATCGCCGTCGCCGACAAGCCTTGCGCCCTTCCATACACGGGCATGAAGAACTGGTAGACGTCCCACGCCGAGGACACGATGCCGCTCGCGATGAGCGTATCCCGCAGCGGCTTGATCTTCAGCAGATCGAAGAAGCCGCCGCGGACCGCTTCGCCTCGACTCGCCACCGGCGGAATCCAGCGCGAACCGAACGCTGCGATCACCACGGCAGGCAGCACCGGAATCGCCAGCGCACCGAACGTGCGTGCGTATCCGATGGTGTCGATGAGATAGCCGCTGACGAGCGGGCCGAGCAGGTTCGCCATCGCAAAACCGATGCTCAACCAGCTGAAGTTGCGCGCCCGCTGCTCGGGTGCTGCGATCGCGCCGGCCAGTGCCTGCGTGGAGAGCTGCAGGGCCATGAACCCCAGACCGCTCAGCATTGCGGTCGCGTAAAGGCTCGCCATCGACGGGAAGAGGAACGAGACGAGTACGGCGGCCAGGACCCCCGATGTCCCGAACAGGAGCGGGATCCTGTAGCCGAGGCGGTCGCTGATGCGCCCGGCGGGCACTGCCAGAAATGCGGGCAGCACGGCGTACAGCGACACGATCGTCCCCACGACGAATGGGGTAGCGCCCTCGTCGACAGCGAACAACGGCACGGCGAGCCGGCTGCCCGCGAAGGCGAGGTGCACCAGAAACGCGAGCAGCACGATGATTGCGATGGTCATGCCGCGATTGTAAGCGGATGCCTGATCTCAACCTCGATCCGGTGCGCAGATTGCGGAGCACGAGTCGGCGCGGGCGAATCTCGCACCGGGCGGATCAGCGAGTCGTCTCGCAGCGCTTCATCATGGCTTCGCCCGATCCGGTCGATTCGGCACACCTGAGGAGCCGGGCGATTTCGGCGCTGTTGTACTTGGCGGCAAGCTCGGCTGCCGTATGCCCGTCGACCACGCGCACCGAGGGATCGGCGCCGGCGCGCAGGAGGAGCAGTGTCGAGTTCACGTGCCCGCGCATCGCGGCCATCATGAGCGGCGTGTTGACGTAGGTCGAACGCGCCGCGCCTTCGGGGTTCACGCGGGCGCCCCGCGTGATGAGATAGCGAATCATGCTGTCGCGCCCCTGGTAGGCGGCATAGGCCAGGGGCGTGTAGTTGTGGGGCGCGTTTTCCAGCGTCGCCCCGGCCTCGACCAGCATCCGTGCTACCGCTTCGTGATCCTCGGCAGAGCCCCCCGAATTTTCCGCGGGAAAATACGTGGCCAGCATCAGGGCGGTTTCCCCGGCCGGCGTGAGTGCGTTCAGATCTGCGCCGGCGGCAATGAGATAGGCGGTCACACGTTTCGACCCGGCCCGCGCCGCGATCGTGATCAGCGGCGTGCCTTCCATGTAGACGGGCGCCGGCACGCGCTCGTTCACGCTCGCGACCCGTGCTTCGATCGCGGCCTTCACGTAATCCACATGATCGGCCACGATGGCACCATGCAGGGATTCAGCGTCGAGGCGCGATCCCGGGGTGGGCAACCCTGCGCATCCGACAAGCGAAATCAGAAGCACGCCGAGCACGGCAACCCTGCGCAACACCGAGATATCAGTCATGGCAACTCCCCCGTCGAATGGTGCGCATCCGGGAACACTCTCGAATGCAGCGCAGGCAATATCCTAAAGATCCGGGCGACGGCACCAGCCGCCGAGGTACGGCACGGAATGCTACCAATTCCAGCGCCCCGCGGTATCGCTTCGATGTCACGTGCCGTCGGCCGGCGGTTCGACATCGAGCTCCGGACTCGCAGTAGGCGTCGCCAGTATCTTGTCGATGCGCTTGCCGTCCATGTCGACGATCTCGAAGCGCCAGGTCTCCCACTGCACGCTGTCGGCCGTGTGCGGAACTCGCCCGAGGAGCAGCATGACCATGCCGCTCAAGGTATTGTACCGGCCTCGTTCTTCCTCGGGCACCTCGCGCAGCTTCAGTCTGTCCTTCAATTCGGGAACCGGTATCAGACCGTCGATCAGCCACGAACC
>JBIKKL010000395.1:0-4965 GCA_044360365.1 Burkholderiales bacterium
TGAACCCACGAGCACGCTGGCACAGCATCGCCATAGGCGCCCTTGCAATGAGCGCTGGCAACGTCGTCTGGGCCCAAACGGGTGGGGCAGACGCACGCTCGTCCTATCCGTTGCGACCGATTCGTCTCCTGATCCCTTTGCCCCCGGGCGGCGGTGCTGATTTCCTCGGTCGTGCGCTTGCACAGCAGCTCTCGGACCAGTTCGGAAAATCGGTGATTCCGGACAACCGGGGCGGTGCGAGCGGCGCCATCGCCGGCGAACTCGCTGCACGAGCCGCGCCGGACGGATACACGCTGTTCCTTGCCTACGCCGCGTCGCACGGGATCAACCCCGCGCTCACCAAGCTGCCTTACGATCCGCTCAAGGATTTCACTCCGATCACGTACATGGCGCAGTCGCAGAACGTGATCAGCGCGCATCCGTCATTTGCCGTGGGTTCCATCAAGGAACTGGTGGCCGTCGCGCGCACCAAGCCAGGAAAGATCGCGTATGCATCCGCGGGCGTAGGCAGTGCCACGCACCTGTCGACCGTGCTGCTCGAGCAGATGACCGGCACGACGTTCACGCACGTTCCTCACAAGGGATCCGGCCCTGCGCTCATCGATCTCCTCGGAGGGCACGTTCAGTTCTCGTTCGCGAGTCTGCCAGCAGTGCTGCCCCATACCCGGGCCGGCAAGCTGAGAGCGCTCGCGGTGAGCGGGCTCAAGCGCTCGCCGATCGTGCCCGATCTGCCGACGGTTGCCGAGAGCGATCCGTCGCGCCTGAGCACTTTCGAGACGAACCAATGGTACGTGCTGCTCGGCCCGGCGCGACTTCCCGGGCCACTCGTCAGCCGGCTGAACGGCGAGACGAACAAGGCCCTCACTACGCCCGAGGTGCGCGCTCGCCTGGAGCAGCAGGGCTTCGAGATCGAGACCTCCACCCCGCAGGAAGCCCACGAGTTCGTCAAGCGAGAACTTGCCAAATGGGCGAAGGTCGTCGCCGCCGCGGGGCTCAAGAGCACGGACGGACGCTGATATCCAGGGCTACTCGGGTGCGATCCTGGCCGATGCGGCCACTTGTGCCCATTTGGATTTCTCGGCCAGGACGAACTTCGCGAACTGCTCGGGGGGCTCGCCGCCCGGTGTGCCGCCGAGTTCGGTGAAGCGGGCCTTGATGTCGGCGGTCGCGAGTGCATCGCGAGCTGCCCTGTAGACCCGATCGATCACCGCAGGCGGCGTTTTCGCGGGTGCGAAGAGGCCGAACCATCCGGTCACCTGAAAATCCGGATAGCCTGATTCGCTCATAGTAGGAATCTGCGGCAGTTCCGGTGCGCGCGTCCCGCTTGTTACAGCGAGTGCGTGCAATCGACGGTCGCGAATGAAGCCCATCGTGCTCGGCAGGCTGCTGAAGATCATATGCACCTGGCCTGCGATCACGTCGCGCAGTGCGGGGCCGGTACCCTTGTATGGAACGTGCACGAGGTCGAGTGCAGCCTTCATCTTGAACAACTCGCCGGACATGTGCACCGACTGGCCGCGTCCGGACGACGCGAATGCGAGTTGACCCGGATTCGAGCGGGCCAGGGCGACGAGTTGGCGCACGGACCGGGCGGGCACCGATGGGTGCACCACCAGTACGTTCGGATTCGAAATCACGGCGGTGATCGCGATCATGTCCTCGGGCTTGTAGCCAGGATTCTTGTACAGCGCATAGTTGATTGCGTTCGGGCCGATGTTGCCCATCATCAAGGTATGCCCGTCGGCGGGAGAAGACAGAAGAGCCTTCACGCCGATGATGCCTGCGGCACCCGCGCGATTTTCGATGACCACGGGTTGCCCCAGGTCCGGCGACATCTTCTCGCCCAGCAGGCGTGCGGCGATATCCGTCGTGCCGCCCGGTGCGGCCGGAACAATCATTCGAATGGGTTTGCTGGGATACCCTTCGGCCGAAACCGCCGCGCCTGCGGACAGTGCGACGCACATGCCCGTGAGGGCTGCTGCCGATCGATGACGATGATTCATTCGGTGGCTCCTTGGGTGGAAGACGGATGTTCGGTGCGCGCCATCAGCCGTCCGCCTTCAGATTGGCCGCCTTGATCACGCTACCCCATTTCGGGATTTCGCGAGCGAGAAAAGCGCCGAGTTCCTCGGGCGTGCTCGCCATGACGTCGACGCCCTGAGCGCCCAGGCGATCGCGTGTCGCGGGTGCGTTCAGTGCCTTGACGAAGGTCTCTTGCAGCTTCGCGATCGCAGGGCGCGGCGTGCCGGACGGACCGAACAGCGCATACCAGCCAGCCGATTCGAAGCCAGGTACCGTTTCTCCGACCGTGGGCACGTCCGGCAGGGCGCTGGCGCGCCGGGGGCCACACACGGCGAGCGGTCTGAGGCGCCCGGCCCTGATGAAGGGCTGTGCCGCCAACAGCGTGTTGACCTGTAGTTGCACGTGACCGGCAACGAGATCGTTCATGGCCGCACCCGCGCCCTTGTACGGCACGTTCAGGATCTGAATGCCGGCCCTCGTCCTGAGCAATTCGACGGCGAGAAACTGCGAGGTGCCGGCCGAACTGCCGGCTGCGATTTCACCGGGGCGTCGCAGGGCAAGTGCGATCAGCCCTTTGACGTCCCTCACGGGCAGCGCGGGATGGGCAACCAGCACCGTCTGGACGGTCGCCAGCAGGGTGACGGGTGCGAAGTCCTTGACCGGGTCGAAGGCGAGCTTCGGAAAGAGCGTCGCGTTGATCGCGTGCGGCGTGCTGGCCATCAGCACGGTATAGCCGTCCGCCGAGGAACGGGCAACGTGCTCGGTGCCGATGTTGGTCGCGCCGCCGGGGCGATTATCGACGAGCATCGTCTGGCCGAGCAGTTCGCCCACCTGCGGTGCGAGCAGGCGCGCGAGGATGTCGGTTCCACCGCCTGGCGCGGCTGGAACGACTACGCGCAATGCGCGGGTCGGATAGATCTGTGCAGACGCGACGCCGACGGTACCTGTTGCAATGATCAACGCGGCTGCGAACCGGCGCATGGCGATCCCTCCTCTGATGATGGAACGAATATAGATGCCCCCGCCTGGGGTTCGCAAGAAAAGTGTTCGCTGTTGGAACCTAGCCAACGATCGTCCTGGCTTCGCTCGAGCGCAGCGCGCAAAGCTTTCTGGTAAGCCCTCGGGTGAATCGTGTGCGGTTGCGATTCACCCACCGGAGACGGTGTGCTACCGCAATGGGATGTCGTCCGTGCCACTGCAAGTGGCATGAGGAAGCTCGCGGTCCGTTGCTTTAACTGGCGGGGCAGCACGCGAGCGCCACACACGGTGGCATGACAATTGACATCAGATTGCAAGGAAGGATTTCGATACTACGGCTGTACGTGGGGTACGTAATGCTCAGTCGCCCTCGTGTCCGTGAGCACACGACGTGCGTTTCGAATCGCCAATCGGCAGTCAAGGGGGAACACGGTGCGTCAGCGCATATGTGCCAATCTGGTGCTTCTCGGCTTGCTCGCAATGGGTTCCGCAGCGCAGGCTTCTGTCTCGCGTGGAACGATGGATACCTTCGACGGAGGCCTCTTGCAGGGCTGGGTCACCGGGCCCAACAGTCCGAATCCTCTTGTCGGTGTCGCCTCGGGCGGCCCGAACGGGGCTGCCGACGGCTACCTGCTGGTTTCATCGAGCGGCAATGTCGGTCCCGGTGGCAGACTGATCGCTTTCGCCGGTCCGCAATGGCTGGGCGATTACGTGGCCGCCGGCGTGACGACGATCAGCATGCAGGCGAACAATCTCGGCGTAAGCGATCTCGCGTTGCGTCTGTCGTTTCGCGGACCGAGTCTGGAAAGCGCGTTTAGCGCTCAAGCCGTGGCGCTTCCTTCAGGCAGCGGCTGGTCCATGGTCATCTTCGATATCACGCCGTCCGCCTTATCCGGCAACGCATCCGTGCTCGGTTCGGTCACCGAGATCCGTCTCTACCACAGTACAGAGGCGGAGTCGTTCGTCACGTCGCCGAGCATCGCAGCATCGCTGGGCATCGACAACGTTACAGCCGTCCCCGAACCACAAGCCTGGTGGCTGTTCGGTGGCGGCATCGCCCTGGTTGGGGTTGCCGTAAGGCGGTCACGCTCGAGTTCGTTCAGCTAAAGACGAAAGGAAGGAAATCATGACTGGCACATCGGCTCGTACATCGATTCGAACGTCGACTCTGGTTTGCATGATCATTGCATCCTGTGCAACGGCCACTGCATCGTATGCAGCGGATGCCATTTTGCCGAACATCGGTGCAGGGTCGCTTGCGATCAAGCTCGATCCGATCGTGACCGGGCTCGGCGCACCTGATTACGCCATCAGCGCGCCGGGAGATGTCGGTCGGCTGTTCGTGGTGGAGCAGAAGGGGGCGCTACTCGTCGTGCAGAACGGTAGCCTGCTTCCGTCGCCGGCATTGGACCTTTCCGGGCGCCTGGGCGCGACATTCAATCCTGCCAACGCAAACGACGAACGCGGTTTCCTGGGCCTCGCGTTTCATCCGGGATTCAACATCGCAGGGAGTGCCGGCTACAAAACGCTTTATACGTTCAGCTCCGAGCCGTTGAGCACCGGCGCTCCGACGTTCGTGGCCCCGAACAATGCCGTCCAGAACTTCAAGACGGTCGTTGGCGAATGGAAGATGAGTCCGTCGAATCCCAACCTCGTCGATCCGTCCTCGTATCGCGAGATCATCTCCTTCGGCAAGAATGCGAACAACCACAACGGCGGGACGATCACCTTCGGCAAAGACGGTTACCTCTACATCGGCTTGGGCGATGGCGGCAATGCGAACGATGTGGGTCCGAGCCATATCGAGCCTGGCGGCAACGCACAAAACCTCGGCACCCCTCTGGGGAAAATGCTTCGCATCGACCCGGTGAATCCCGTGCTCACGGCGTCCAGCACCGATCCGGTCAGTTCCAACGGACAGTACCGGGTGCCGGTGTCCAATCCGGCCGCGCTCGGGGGGCAGGT
>JBIKKL010000524.1:0-3819 GCA_044360365.1 Burkholderiales bacterium
TCCCGAGATCTACGCCATGGGATTCCGCAACCCCTATCGTTTCAGCGTTGATCGTCTGAACGGGCAGATCATCGTCGCCGACGTCGGTCAAAACAACGTCGAGGAGATCAATCGGCTACAGGCAGGCGGCAACTACGGGTGGGCGATCAAGGAAGGAACCTTCCTCTTCAACCGGACCGATCCGGACGGTGCCGGTCCGCTCCGTGCCGGATCCGTTGGTGCAGACAGTCCCGGTAGTCCCTTCGGATTGATCGATCCGATCGCGGGCACGCAAGGCGTCCTCCAGTACGACCACACCGAGGGTATCTCCATCACCGGGGGCTTCGTTTATCGAGGCTCGATGATCTCTGAACTCTACGGCAAGTACGTATTCGGCGATCTTGCGCTGAGAAACGCACCGCCTCGGGTCGATGGGCGGCTCTTCTATGCCGATCTCGATACCGGCGTCATCAAGGAGTTTCTCCTGCCACAGTTCGAGGAAGGCAAACTGCCCAACGGCCTGACCGTCCATGGGTTCGGCGAAGATGCCGTCGGAGAACTGTATGCCCTCGTCACGAATACGCCTGCGAACGGCAGCGGCGGCATTCTTTACATGTTGACGCCCGTTCCCGAGCCCGGAAGCTGGGCCATGTTCGGCGTCGGTGCGCTGCTGCTTGGGGCGAGGCTTCGCCGTCGTCGTGCGCTTGGGTAAACGCCCTCCAGGCGACGTGTGATGGGGTGGTGTGCCGTACGGCTGATCACCTCCATCCATCGATTACCGGCGTGCCGAGATCGCGGGTTATCTGACCGCGCACAGGCGATCGCCGGAACTCGAGATTGCGTGCGCCGTGGATATCCCGCACACGGGTCGCTCGTTGTGCGAAGTCCTGGCCAGGTGGTTGCGCGATTGCTCGCGGTTCTCGCGAACCGCGAGCCGACAATTGCAGTGAAGTGATGGGATCTCGCGGTCTGACTAGCTGACGCAAACACGCCGCCGGACAATACCTCCGACCAAACCCAAGCCGCGGAGCATGCTTATCCACGTCGATGGCTCGGGCACCGCAGTCACGAATGCGCGGATCTCGCCGCCGCCGAATGTGGATGTGTGGATGTTGAAGTAGGCGTTTTGCGTCGTGAGGTTGGCGATCAGGCGTGCTTCGGCGCCTGCGGCTGTTCCGCCGCTGTTGGCGAGAAACGTATTGCTGTAGTTGCTCGTGCTGGTCAGGTCGATCACCTTCTGGTACGAGCCGCTGGTGATGCCGAGCGGGAAATTAGGGAGGATATTCGGTTGTACATCGGACCTGGCGAGGGCGACTCCCGCCGTGCCTGAACCGGGGCTCGCAGTGCAGCAGTGGATATGGGCGTTCGTCGTTGTACCCGACAATCCCGACCAAACGGCATCGATCAAGAGCGTGTGACCGTCGTGATCGTATTCGAGCATCAGGGTGCCGGATCCGGTTGCACCGGGCGCTTCCGGCGCGAACGTGCCTTGAAACACGGTGAGGTGCGCTTGCGCGGCACCGGAAAACGACAGCATGAGTGCAGCGGTGGCAACGCTTGTAGTAAGGGCATTCACGGTAAAGCCTCCTGTGGCGGTGGGACGTGGATCGGCGTGTTGCTCGGAACTGCCGGGTGGGAGACGTAGAGCGGTTTTCAAGCAGTGTTTTCGGTCTCCAAGGGTTCTACAGCGGAACGATTAGAATTCATCCATCGCTGAGGGGAGAATTTTCGAGCGTGCGCACGCACGCGTGGTGGGGGGGGCAGGTTTGCAGCGTGCCCCGACGTGTTACTCACGTCTGGCCCTATGCGGGCATACTATGCGATCCGGTAGCAATCATCACAACGATCCTTTTGTCTGGGATTCGCGCGAGGAAAGTCGAGCGCGAGACCCGGTCGGGAGTCGACGGACATGGGATACTGCGGTCCGGCGTCTTGAGAGTCGGAGTCCATGCCATGACTATCCTGGTAACCGGTGCCACCGGTTTCGTCGGCAACAACATCGTCGAGGCACTGCTTGCGCGCGGTGAGCGCGTCGTGGGGTTCGGTCAGGGGGGTATGCCGGCCAATGCGCTGCGTGCATTCGCGCGGTATGGCGATGCCCTGGAGAACGTCGAGGGCGACGTACGCGACGAGGCTTGTGTCGAACGACTCTTCGCCACCCGGCGCATCGAGGGCATGGTGCACGCTGCAGTCATTACCGCCGGTGTCGCGCGCGAGCGGCAGGACGTGTCTGCCATCGTCGATGTCAACGTGACCGGGACCGCTCGAGTGCTCGAGACCGCGCGCCGATACGGCGTAGGACGCATCGTGCACGTGAGCTCGGGTTCGGCGTATGGGCGCTCGCTGTTCGATTGCGAACGCCTTTACGAGGACGTTACGCCGGAGCGTCCGCAGACCATGTACCAGATCACCAAGTTCGCCGGCGAGCGCACGGCGCTGCGGCTCCGGGAGTTGCACGCACTCGATCTCGTCTGTGTGCGCCTGGGCAGCGTGATCGGTCCCTGGGAGCGCGACACGGGCGTTCGCGATACGTTGAGCACGCACTTCCAATTGGCAAAGATGGCAGCACTCGGCGAGACCGTGTTGCTGCCGCAGCGCGAGTTTCGCCGCGATTGGGTCTATTGCCGCGATGTAGCAGTGGCGATTGCGGGTCTGCTCTCCGCCCCGAAGCTCGGTCACGCGCTCTACAACATCAGTTCCGATCTCACCTGGGGCGGCCTCGCGCCCTGGTGCCGAAAACTGCAGGAGATCTATCCGCAGTTCGCGTATCGCGTTGCTGGCGACGGCGAGAAGACGAATCTCGGCATCGCCGAGCTGCAGGATCGTGGCGTCATGGACATCGGCCGCCTCCGGCAGGATATCGGCTATGCGCCGAAGTACGGCCCCGCTCAGGCCTACGAGGACTATGCGGAATGGTTGCGCAGTTACGGGGGCCGTTGATGGCGATCCGGCCCGGCAAGTAATGGATCAGTTCGGTACCGCTCCGGAGATCCTGACGACCTCCCCCCACTTTCGATTCTCTTTCTGGATGAACGCCACGTACTCCTTCGGTCCCGCGCGCAACGGCAGACCGCCGACGCTCGCGAAGCGCTCCTGAACGTCGGCCTGTTCGATTACGCGGGCGGCTTCCTTCGCAAGCCGCTCGACGACTGCCGGCGGCACACCCGCAGGACCCGAGAGCCCGTACCATATGCCGCCTTCCATGCCGGCGACACCTGCCTCCGCGGCCGTCGGGACGTCCGGGAGCACCGGGAACCGCTTGTCGTGGAGCGCGAACAGCGGGCGCAAACGGCCGGCCTTGATCTGTGCCATGAGCGACGGCAGGCCATCGAACATCACGTGCGATTCGCCGCTTGCCATGCCGACCACCGCCGGGCCGCTGCCTTTGTAGGGTACATGCGAGATTTTCGCGCCCGTCAGAATGTTGAACTGCTCCCCCATGAGATGAGGTGCACTGCCGTTGCCCGACGATGCGAAGCGATACCCGTTCGGTTTCGATCGGGCGAGTGCGATGAACTCCTTGACCGATTTCGCCGGTACGTCGCTGTGCACCACCATCATGCCGGGAATGAACGAGATGCCGGCGATGTGAGTGAAGCTCTTCATGGCGTCGTAGGGCAGCTTCTTGTAGAGCACGGGCGCAACGCCATGGGTCGTGCTGGAGCTGAGCATCAGCGTATAGCCGTCCGGTGTGGCCTTGGTGACGTACTCCGATGCGACGATACCGCCGGCACCGGGGCGACTTTCAATCACGATGTTCTGACCGAGAATCTCGCCGAGTCTGGCGCCGAATACTCGCCCCGTGAAGTCGGCTGCGCCGCCCGGCGGCACGGAGAGCAC
>JBIKKL010000166.1:0-8776 GCA_044360365.1 Burkholderiales bacterium
TCGTACGCTTCGAGACTGCGGTCGGACGCTGCCACGGCGTCCTGCGTCTGCTCGCCTCCGACCCCACTCGGGCGTTTCAGTTGATGACCGGGCTCATTGAACTGAAGGGCTTCGAAGAAAAGGTGGGCAAGCGACGCCCGACCGGCGAAGCGTATTCCCGCAACTTCGGCGGCACGAACTGGAAGGAACAACGCGAGGCCGATCAGACTTACGCAGATCGCGATCCCACCGTCCTCATCGTGGGCGGCGGCCAAGCGGGTCTGTCTTTCGCAGCCGTACTCGGCAGACTCGGCGTCGCCACACTGATCGTCGATCGACTGCCGCGAGTCGGAGACTGCTGGCGCACACGGTACCACTCGCTCGCGCTACACAACGATACCGAACTCAATCACCTGCCCTACATGCCCTTCCCGCCTTCGTGGCCGAGTTACCTGCCCAAGGACATGCTGGCCGACTGGTTCGAGACCTACGCCTGGGCCATGGAAATCAACTTCTGGACCGGGACGGAACTCGTGGGTGCCAACTACGACGAATCGTCGGCGCGCTGGGATGCGCGGGTACGGCGGGCGGACGGATCAGTACGCACCTTGCGCCCCAAGCACCTGGTCTTCGCCAATGGCCTCGTCGGCGAACCGCGCCGACCGGATCTGCCGGGGCTCACCGACTTCGCAGGCAAGATCGTGCACACGGCCGACTACATGCACGGCGCGCCATGGCGCGGCAAGCAGGCCATGGTGATCGGCACCGGATCGAGCGCGCACGACGTCGCGCAGGATCTGCACGAGCACGGCGCGAAGACGACGATCGTACAGCGCGGCGAAACCATGGTCCTGAGTATCGATCCCGCCGCGAAGCTAACCTACGGCGTGTATCAGGGCATCCCGCTCGAAGACGGTGACCTCCTCGCCACGACGAACACGCTGCCCGTGCTGCGCACGGTGTTCCAGCAGATCACCGCACGGATGGTCGAACTCGATCGCAAGATGATCGACGGTCTCGTCGCCAAGGGTTTCAAGTACACGATGGGCGAAGACAACTGCGGCCACAACATGCTGATCCGGCGGCGCTACGGCGGCTACTACCTCGATGCCGGCGGCGCCGACCTCATCATCAAGGGCGAGATCGGGCTTCGGCAATTCGAGCAGATCGACCGCTTCGTCGCCGAAGGCGCCCGGCTCAAGGACGGCACGATCGTGCCCGCCGACCTTATCGTCCTCGCTACGGGATTCGTGGATCAGGCAGCCGTCATCACCAAACTCCTCGGTGAAGAGATCGCCCGGAAGGTCGGCCCGGTCTGGGGCATCGCGCCCGACGGAGAAATGAACAACATGTGGAAGCGCACACCCCAGAAGGGTTTGTGGTTCATCGGCGGCAGCTTCGCCAACTGCCGCATCTATTCGCGCTACGTGGCCCTGCAGGTCAAGGCGATCGAAGAAGGGCTGCTGAAGTTCGAGGACGCGCCGTTCGCCTGAGCGTGAGGGCACACGGTGTTGGTGTGTACTCCGGCCCGGCGATATCGATGGGTATCGCCGGGTCGGGAATCCGAGCAACGACCGCTTAGCCCTGCGCCGCGATTTCCTGCGTGCGCTTCGCATTCACCTTGATGACGTGCTCCTGATACGCCGGACGTGCAGCGAGCCGCTCGTACCATGCGCGCACATTGGGATGCGAAGGCAAGGCTTCCTTCGGCGTCCAGTGAAACCATCGATGCGTGAGCGACCCCGAGGGGATGTCTGCCATCGTGAAGCGATCCCCGGCAAGATACGGCTTGCTGGCAAGATGCTTCTCCAGGATATCGAGCCACTGCACCTGATTCTTGGCGGCAGCGAGTATCGCCTGGCGACTGCGCTTCTCGGCCGGTCCAAAGTAATTGGCCAGGTAGATGCTGTTGAACCCGGCGAAATTGAGCGAACTCCAGTCCATCCACTTCTCGGCGTCGGCGCGCCCGCGCGGCGTGTCGGGACAGAGATTGCCCAGGCTGTACTTCGTGCAGAGGTAACGAACGACCGCACCGGACTCCCACAGCGTCCACCCATCTTCCTCTTCGAGCGTCGGCAGCCGACCGTTCGGATTCTTGCGCCGATACTCGGGATCATCGTTGCCGCCGAAGTCGCCTCCCCAGTCGATGCGCTGGTACTCGATCCCGAGTTCGCCCAGACACCACATCGCCTTGATGACGTTCGACCCGTCTGCCCGCCCCCAGATTTTCAGCATATCGTTCCCTTTGGCTTTCCGTGATGAAATGAATTCCGTATCGCAGCTACTGCAACGGCACACCGGCGGCCTTGACGGCCTTTGCCCACTTGGCGGTCTCGTTGCGAATGAAGGCATCGAACGCCTGCACGCTCATGGGTGCCGGTTCGATGCCCATCTCCGTGAAGCGCTCTCGAATCTCCGGCAGCCGCAATGCATCGACCATCGCCGTGTTGAGTCGGCCGAGCACGGTCTTTGGCACCGCGGCTGGCGCACACGCACCGTACCATGCCGACACATCGAGGGCATATCCGGACTCCGCGAACGTAGGCACATCCGGCATATAGGCACTGCGCGCTGGCGCGGCCACCCCGAGGGCGCGCACTCGCCCGCTTCGCACGGCCGGCAGTGCCACGGTGATGTTTTGAAATACGGCCGTCAACTGTCCGCCGAGAAGATCCGTGAGGGCGAGTGCGCCCCCTTTGTACGGCACGTGGGTCATCTTGAACCCGGGCACCATCATGCTCAGCATTTCCATCGAGAGGTGGAGCGTACTGCCGACCCCGGAAGAACCATAGTTGAACTTGTCCGGATGGGCGACGACGTGATTGACGAAGTCACGCGCCGTCTTTGCCGGCGAGTCGTTTCGTACCAGCAGGACGTTCGGTGCACGAGCAAAGAGCGTGATCGGGGCGAAATCCTTGAGCGGGTCGTACTTGAGCACACGATACATCGCGGGATTGATCGCGGTCGTGACCGTGCCGCACTGTAGCAACGTATAGCCATCCGGCGTCGCCCGCGCGACGATCTCCGGCGCGATGCGTTGATTCGCCCCCGGTCGATTCTCCACCACCACGGGCTGCCCCAACGCTTCGCTGGCCTTGGCCATGACGATGCGCGATGCCACGTCGTTACCGCTGCCCGGGGCGGACCCGATGACGAGACGTATCGGCTTGGTCGGGAAAGATTGCGCCGCCACATGCGAAGCACCGAACAGCACACCCGCAAGCAGGGTGGCCGCCACAAACGGGCCGACGGGACGGCGTCGATCGGACGCGCCCCGATCCTTGCGTTCCGAACGGGTTCCACTCGAGAGTTCCGTACTCAGCGACCTGTACCGTGCGTTTGCGGTCCGAGGCATTCGCGCGAATATGTGGCCGTATGCGGCACGGCTGACCCTACGATCGAGCACTCCGGAAATTCCGATCCGGATCCGGGAACACGCGTTGCAGCGTTCCAAGCGCATCATGACCTCCCCCATCAGCTGTCGTGAGCATATGAGAATCGACGACAGGGACGCAAGCAATTGCGCCCCTGTCCTGCTTGCTTGGCGGAAGCCTACCCGCTTCCTATTGCCGCCGAACCGCGCCCCTTCGGCGTTGCTGCAGGGACGGCTGTTAGATCGACTTCCCTGCCACCGATCGACGACGTGCCGCCCACCCGACCAGGCCCAGGCCCGCCAGCATCAGTGCATAGGCTTCGGGCTCGGGCACCGCGGCAACGAGTTGACCGCGAATCGCGCTGCCGGGAAAAGCTTCGGTGTGGATGTCGAAATAGAGCGGAATGGACTCACCGGGTTGTGCGGCGAGCATCTGCTGCGCCCAGTAGTCCAGATTGCCGACGCCGGTGTTCGCCGGTGGATTCGCGTTCGTATTGCCGTCGATGAGATCCCAGGTCCCGGTGACGGTGACGACGGTCGGCGCGAGGAAGGTAAACGTGGGACCGTTGCCCGCCTCGTAGTCCGGCTGCCGGACCGAGTAGACGAGCGGCCCGCCCAACCCGATGTCGGCCGTATGGATGTGAAAGTTGCGCACGTCGTCTCCGACTTGCGGGGTCATGGCTCCACTGCCGAAATTGGTGCCGAAATCGAAGCCGGTGAAGATGACCGAATAGGCGAACGACCAGGTGCCG
This sequence comes from Burkholderiales bacterium, assembly GCA_044360365.1. Lineage (GTDB taxonomy): Bacteria > Pseudomonadota > Gammaproteobacteria > Burkholderiales > WYBJ01 > WYBJ01. Next base: position 4,105 of record JBIKKL010000166.1, read on the forward strand.
GGCCCGCCTGTGAGAACACCGACGCCGATACCGCGGCCGGTTTCGGTGGTGGGCGTTGCAACCTGGCTGCCGTCGAGTATGGCCGTGAACTCCCGCGCGGCGTAGACGTTGCTGCCGAGCATGAGCAAGCCGAGTGCAATGGCTGTGCGACGTAACATGTTTCGATATCTCCATGAGGGTGTGGTTTGCGAGACCGGGAACGACACCGCCGTCGCAAGCACGCAACGGCAGCTACCCGGGATACCGCCTTGTCTACGTCCGGTCGACCGGCGAGCACGTCCTACGGCGGCACACCTGCGCATACAGCCCTACCCCGCCAATCCATCCGGAGAAAACGCGATTCGCCATGAACAGTTCGTGACACGGTCCGGACCATTCGGAATATCGATTCCTGCCTAGTGTCCTGTGTCGGAGATTCGTGCCATAACAGCGCCGAGAATCGACCCCATACCTTGTCGGAAATCCTCGCCAGGTGTCCAACTTGAGGGGCGGTTTCCTTCGCGTCGGGCGCCGATTTCGACACTTTTCCCACGCATGCGACCGATGGTAGCGACCCGCACTTCTGCCACGAATCTCCGACACAGGACGCTAGCCGGGCCCCGCGGCATCCGATGCTCTGCCGAACCGGCGCGAGGCGACGCCCGCAAATGGACGTCGGAGGACGCGACCAGCACGGATGAACGCTACGCTGCTATCATCGGGCATCAATGGTTCTGTGCGGCATGGTGCGACGCCGCTCAGGGCGTGGCGTGCCCACAACACCGCCGATAGCACAATTGGATAGTGCACCGGGCTTCGAACCCGGAGGTTGCAGGTTCGAGTCCTGCTCGGCGGACCATATCCGATGGTGAATCCCCCACTCCGCGTGGCGACACCTCGCTGTTTCCTGATCCAAGGCAATTGGGGTGTCAAAGGCCCGACTGCCTGACGCGCCCACCGCCCGCGGAGCAATCGGGCTAAACTTCCGATCGTTAGTGAACAGGCCAACGGCCGCGTGCGACACACCTCGCGTCGCCGACCATCCAGACGGAATCGTTCCACCGGAGGAGAAAACGACCATGAAGATTGCCAGATTCACCATCGACGGCTGGGAGAGCCACGGTGTCGTCGAGGGCGACCGCATTCGCGTAATCCAGGGCAATGTGTTCGCGGAGCACACCCTCACGAATGCCTACTACCCCTTGAATCGCGTCAGGCTACTTCCGCCGACCCGCCCGAAAACCTTCTGGGCTGTCGGACTCAACTACGCCGCGCATATCGCACATCAGGAAGTGGCGCTCGACACCGCAAGGATTCAACGCGAATCGCAGGGGTTCCGCCCCTGGCACAAGGGCGCTCACTGCATGATCGGGCACAACGACGAGGTGGTCATCCCGAGCGACGCCGACCACGTCCACTACGAAGGGGAGTTGGTCATCGTCATCGGCAAGCCCGCCCGAAGGATCACGCCGCAGGAAGCGCCGAACTTCATCTTCGGCTATACCGTCGGCAACGACATCAGCGGCGAAGGCACCTGGCATCCGGACATCTCCAACTGGCGCAAGAAGGGCAGCGACACCTTCGGCCCGGTCGGCCCCTGGATCGAGACCGACATCAAGGACCCGCATGCGCTGGAGATCATCACGCGCCTGAATGGCAGGGAAGCCGACCGCGGCAGCACGTCCGGCATGGTGCACAACTGCTATGCGATCGTCTCGGGCATCAGCAAGTACTGCACGCTGCATCCGGGCGACATCATCCTCACCGGGGCCCCTGGCGCGGTCGAGCAGATCAAGCCTGGGGATGTGGTCGAGGTGGAGATTGCGGGCATCGGCACGCTGCGCAATCCGGTGGTGGCCGAGAAGTAATTCGCTGCGCCTGCGCCCAGGCGCAGCATGATAACGACGGTACGGCAAGATGCCGTACCGTGCCACAAGTGTATGGCAACCGACCTGCTAATCTGCCTTCGCCCCCGAATCCTTCACCACCTTTGCCCACTTATCGATCTCGGCCCGCACGTACTTGGAGAATGATTCCGGCGTCGTCGGCGCGGGCTCTGCACCGAGCGGTGCCAGCTTGGTCCTCATCTCCGGGCTGGCGAGTATGACCTGCATGTCGGCATTCACCTTCGCGATCACCTGCTTGGGCGTCGCTGCAGGCGCAAAGTATCCGTACCACGACGACACTTCGAACCCCGGCAGACCAGACTCATCGACCGTTGGCACATCCGGCAGCGCAGGTGAGCGCTTGACGCTGGATACGGCCAACGCGCGCAGGCGCCCGTTCTTGATCTGCGGTACGGCGGGTGGAAATCCCATTGCGGCGAGCTGCACCTGTCCGCCCAGAAGCTCGCCCATCATCTGCCCGGATCCGCCCTTGTAGGGGATATGGACCATGTTGATGCCGGCCATCGTCTTGAAGAGTTCCATCAACAGGTGATTGGGCGAACCGAGGTTCGGCGATGCGAAGTTGATTTCACCGGGGCGGGCTTTCGCGAGACCGATCAGCTCCTTCACGGTCTTCACTGGCATCGAGGGATGCACGACGATCACGCTCGGAAAGCTCGCGATGTTCGCCACTGCCGCAAGATCCTTGGCGAGATCGTAGTTCACTTTGCGAAAGAGACTGGCTCCGATCGCATGCGGCGCCCCGGCCACGAGCAGCGTGTAGCCATCGGCCGGGCTTTGCTTCGCCACCAACTCGGCCCCGATTCTTCCGCTCGCCCCGACTCGGTTCTCGACGACCACCGATTGGCCCCAGCGCTCGCTCAGAAAACTGCTCGCGATGCGGGTGAGCACGTCGGTCGAGCCTCCCGCGGCGAACGGTGCAATCACCCTCACGACGCGCGTTGGATACTCCTGCGCGCCGACTGCGGATGCCAGTCCGAGGCCAGTCAGCGTCACCAAGCACAAGCATGCTTTTCTCATAACCCCCTCCTTCAAATAGACGCCGTTCGTGATCAGATGCTCTTCGACGCGCCGCCATCGACATGCCACGCGGCACCGCAAACGAAACTTGCCCGCTCGGAGGCCAGGAAGGCGACGACGCTCGCGACCTCTTCGGGTTTGCCCATCCGCTTGAGCGGCAGCTTGTCCAGACGCTCCTTGCGCACGTCGGCCTCAGCCTTGCCACTGATCTCGGCGAAGAGGCGCATGGTTTCCACTTGTCGGTCGGTGTCGATGATGTGCGGGATCACGGCGTTCACAAGCACGTTGTACGGTGCCATGATGGCCGCCATCGACTTCGTCAGATTGAGGACGGCGGCATTGTTCAGCCCGACCGGGATCGTCTGCGGACCGCCTTCGCGTCCGGCGAGTCCGGAAACATTGATGATGCGCCCCCAGCCGCGCGTCTTGAGATGCGGTACCGCGTGACGCAGGCAGCGCATGTAACCGTTGAGCTTCTGCTCGAAGATGGCCGGCCAGACGGCCTCGGTGATCGCCTCGAAGTCGGCGGGGTCCACCGTGCCGGCACAGTTGACCAGAATATCGAAGTGACCGAAGGACGCAATCGTCGCCTCGATCATCCTGCGCACGGCGTCATCGTCTTCGAGATTCGCCGCCTGCGCGCGAACGTCGCCGCCTGTCTCGCTGGCCAGCGCCTTCGCCGTCGCCGCCAAACGCTGCGGATCGCGCGCGGTAATCATCACTTTCGCGCCTTCCTGTAGCAGTGCACACGCAATCGCTCGCCCGACGCCACGGCTTCCGCCCGTGACGAGCGCAATCTTGTTCTTCAGTCCGAGATCCATGGATGACCTATCCTCGACGTGCCGACGATGAAGTCACAATCGAGTACCGATGCAAGCGTCGGCGGCCTGCATCGACCCATCGCTTCGAGGCCGGATGATCCGCCTCTGCACCGGGTTCGCACCTCGCCCCGGGCTGCGCTTGCATCCTAACATGCAGGCCTCGATGCCAGGCAAACCCGGCTTGCCATCCGCGGTTGATATCTGGGTGGTTGCTCCATTGAATCGGTCCAGGCCACTGCGCACCTCACGAGAGGCGGCTGCCCCTACGCTATCGAACCGACCTATACTTGCCGTTCGAACGCCGCATCCGCAGCAGGGAGGATGACGAATGACCACAACGACGGACGCCGAGGCCATGCTGACGTCCTGGTGGCAGTACTTCGACTACTGCTTCAACGTATCGCCCGGGGCTCTGGTATGCGAGGGCTTCTGGCTCAATCTGATCGCCGCTTTCGTCGCGCTCGGTGTGCTGGCGGTTGCTGCCGGTGTTTGGAAGTACCTGTCGTATCGCCGGAAATTCGCGGCTGCGATCCGTGCGCAATGGCTACGGGAACAGGCTGACGAATCCGAAATCCGGGAATTTGCCTGGAAGGGAGACACTCCGGATGCGGCTGCGCTGACCGAAGAGCAACTTGCCGCCAACATCCGGGCAGCGATGGAGGAACGAAAGCGCGAGGCGGCGGCGGAGTCCGCTCGGCGCTCGTCGTGAGAACACCAGGTGCGCACCTCGTCCGGTCGCTGCACGTGGGATTCAAATTGCGCACCACGAATGTCTGCTGAGGCGCGAAGTCGGGTGCCAGCCATGAGTCCCATCGTCCCTGAGCTAACATGCGCCGGATCCACTACGGCCGAGGAGCACGGGCAATGATCGACGAACTACGCGTTTACCGAATGCACCCGGGCAAAGTCGAGGCGTACCTGTCGCTTTCCCAGAATGAGGCGATT
>JBIKKL010000167.1:0-8761 GCA_044360365.1 Burkholderiales bacterium
AGAGGACGGATCAGTGCCAGTGCCAGATCGATCCCCTGCTCCGCGGTGACCGTAAGGCCGCCAATCGAGCCAGCAAGGTCACTGGCCCCGATGACGAATACGCTGGCAGCAAGCTTCTCCCCGCCCACGGAGACTTCGCGTTCTTGTCGCGAAACCATGATGGATCCGCTTGCACGAAGTTGGTCCGCCACACGCACGCTGAGCGTCCCACCCACTTCGACAAACTCGTTACGGAAGTCGAGTACCACAGATCCCGTGCTGCCAAAGGCGATCTGCTTCTGTTTGTCGCCGGTCCAGTCGAGGGTCGTCGTATTCGCCAGCCCGTTGGCATCGTTGCCGAAGCCAAGATTGAGCCCGATTCGAATGTCGGACCCAAACAAATCCACATCGAGGGCAGATGTCCCATCCACCCGGACGCGGTCGGCCTGCCCTCGCATCGAGAGCCAGGTGCGGTCATCATCGGCCAGCGCGGAATTCGCCACGACAACGCCGAAGTCCACGCCTTCGAGCAGGAAGGAAAGCGCTGACGGATCCGCCGCGGTCGCGATCCTGGCCGACACATTCGAAGCACCCACGATCAAGGCACGGGTGTCGATGGACCCGCCCTCAGACAGCGCGAGCGTTCTTTCAGCGATCTCGAGGCCTGCCGAACCGCTGAAGGAGAATACACTCCCGATTCGCGCAACGGCATCCCCGCTCACCCGGGTGAGTTCCCCCAGACTGCCATCCATGGTCAGCTGAGTGAGGGTTTCAGGCCCTGTCCGTACGCTGACGTTCGATTTGGCGAAGTCGATGACAAAGTCACCGGCATTACTACCGCTCGGCAAAGCATCGACGCGATTCACTTCCAGCTTCACATTGGAAAGCGAAAATTCGGTATCCGGGATACCCACCAGGGCCGCGGACTCGACGCTGCCGGCAAGGCCCAGCCAGGCGGTGCCCGCCAGCGCCTTCGTCGGCGCGTATACACTGTTGCCGGAGTCGGTTTGAATCGGCGTGAACACACCGAGGGCGAGGTCCAGGTTGCCTAGCGACAGGCCCACGGCATTCGCGTTTGGCGTATCGGTAGCGTCGATCTTTCCATCGTTGTTGCTGTCGACCCGCAGCGGTCCGCCCACGCCGAAGAATGCTTCGACATCCGCCATGCCAATGGCGAACTGATCGACATACACCGTCTGTCCGTTGGCGAGTTTGACGCTGGTTTGTAGCTTGTCAAACGCTGCGCTGCCCTCAACATACAAAGCACCCGCCACATCGAGGGTCACCCCTGCGCTCACGCGCAGGACTTCGCCGTCGCGGCCTGCCGCCGTCAAAGTGCGCGTCGATCCGGTCCCGCTAACCACGGCAAAGCTGTTGCTGGCGAAATCGAGCACACGCCCGCTCTGCGCGTCCGCCAAGTTAATCGTGACGCTCGCATCACGTACTTCAGCCTCCACGCTGGGAATGCCGATTAGCCGCGCCGCGCCAGCGTTCGCCTCCAGCGTGACCCGCACGGGCAAGGCTTCGGAACCTGTGAGCACCGGCGTGACGAAGAGCCCGCGCCCAGCCGCCGCAGCGACGAGCTGTGTACCATCCTCGTTCAGCGCGACCGCGGCCCAGTTCAATCCTGCGGAGCCGTTCACCAAGCGCCAGTTGCTCCCCCCGTCATTCGAAAGCCAGATTCCCCCGTTGGCCCCGTTGGCCGCCGCCGCAATAGTGCTTGCGTCTTTCGAAACCGCAACCGCTGTCCAGGCCTGCGCGCTTGCAGCCGCCTTCCAGGTTGCATTCGGCTCTCGGGTATCCGTTATGTAGAGCTTGTCTCCGGGGCGCGCAGCCACGAGCAGGGAACCGCGAACTGCCGGATCATTGGCGCTTAGCGGCTCACTGGCGGCGACCGATACCCAACCGGCCCCGAATGAAGGGAGTCCATCAACGGACTTACGCCAGGATGTCGCACCGTCCTCCAGGACCGTCCCGACGAAGATGAAGTCCCTCGACGCGGCCAGCACCTTGGAACCCGAATCGAAGGCAGCGAGCGAGGTCCAGTCGAGATTCCGAGCCTCCGCTTCCTGCAACCCTTCGACCCACGCCCCCCCTGCACTGGTTGCCGACACCTTGATGGTCCCGCGAAGAAGATCCCGATCGGCAGCACGGACCAAGTCGACCTTGCCCTTGCCGGTCAACGTCGCCTGAGCCGTGAACGATTGATTGTTCACCTTGCCATAGAGCGCGATCGAGTTCCCGTCGCCGTACACGTCGACACTCGCACCGTAAGCGGGCAGCGCCGGCTTGGCGAGTTCAGCAACCTGCAACTGCGTCTTGAGGGAAGTAATCTTGCTGGTCCAGATCCCAAAAAGATTCCGTGCTTCGTAATAAGCGATATCCGACTTCAGAGAACCGATCTTCTGATCTGCACTCTGGACATCCTTGAACATCTGCACAATGCGCTTGACGATGTTCGATTGCGCCTGCAGCTCGGTCGCAGTTCCTCCTGAGCCATCTCCGTTCGCGGTCAAGTCATTGCGAGAGACCGTGTATGCAATCGGTCTCGCACTCACTCCGGACAATGTCATGACATCGCCCTCGGCAAACTTGCCATCCAAGACCAGCATGTCGAGCTGCTTGGTGGCAGCACTCGCGACACGCGTTGCTTCAACCCGCCCACTGCCGACTACGAGCGCCTGCAGTTGCTTCCAGCCTGCGGCGACATCACTCGAGCGGGCGCTGAGCGTGACAGCCCCGCCGTTGCCGCCCGCCAACGCGGACGATCCACTCGCCTCATTGATCGCCTTGCGCAGCTTCATCGCGACGTTGTTGAGTACCTGCTGCTCGCTTGCCTTCTGGCTGCTTCCCTTGCCATCGGCAGTCAGGTCTTCGGCAACGACCTTGTAATTGACTTCACTGGTCGCGATACCGCGCAGGGCAATGATGTCGCCTACCTTGAAGGTGCCACTGAGTCTGAGCACATCCCGCTTGACCGGTGCAGCGATGTCGGCACTGACAATCCGACCACCCGTGACAAGCACGGCATCAACGTAGCGATCCGACACCGCAGAGAGCGTGCTCCAGGTATTGCCACCATCGGATGAGCGCACGACACCGCCGCCATCCACGGTGGTAACGATCGTCATGCCATCGCTCGAAATCGCCACCGAGGTATAGCGCAGGCCCTTGGGCGCCGTGGCCGACGCGATCCAACGCGCACCACCATCGGTTGAAATCCACAGGCTCGCTGTCTGGGACGTTGCCGACGACTTGGCGATCGCTACTTGCCGACCGGTGGATACGGCAACATCGACCCAGTCGAGCTTCTCTTTCAACGTCTCACGCACGAGCTCGCGCTCGCTCGCCACGACCAACGCGAAATCGAGCTCTGCAAGCGAGAATCCAATCGCCGCTGCGCCAGGCGTATCGTCCGCATCGATCCGACCATCGTTGTTCGAATCGATCAACGGTCCGCCTTGCAGACCCGCGAATGCCTGTAGATCCTCGCCGGCCAGTGACAGTACATCGTGGCTGACGATACTGCCGTCCGACAGGGTCAGGGTTCGGACCGACTTCTCAAACCCCAAGGATCCGCCTACATAAAAGAAGTCCCCCAACCGAATCGCAATGTCACCCGTAGCTCGCAGCAAGCTGCCGCGATCCCCGGCGACATCGAGAGGGCGCGAGCTACTCGTACCAGTCGGAACCGCGATCGGCTTGGCTTTGAAGTCGACAACCTGCGTGGCTTCATCGGTGCCACTGGGTACATTGAAGACCTGGTTGACCACCACCTCCAGGTCCCGCACTTCGAGCTCAAGGGACTGCACCCCGACGAACTCGATCGATTGCGCGCTCGCCTCCAGGCCCATCCAACCCATGCCGCTATAACGCGCGGGTTGTCCAGGGGCCGGTTTCATAAGCGCGAGCGCGAGCTCGCCGTCCGTCATCGCGAATCCTACGGCTGATCCATTGACGGTATCGTCGCCATCGATCTCGCCGTCGAGATTACTATCGACGCGATAGGGGCCACCCACACCGGCGAAGAGTTCGAGCCCCGTTCCGCCGATCAGCAGGCGCTCAACGACAACTTCACTCTTGTCGGCCAGAGTGACGGTCCCGACAGACTTCTCGATGCCCATCGATCCGCGAGCATGGACGAAGCCCGCTACGCCCAGCTCGAAGTCTCCGGTGGCTCGAACGAGTTCACCCAGATCCCCCTTCATGTCAAAAGCCACACGCGTCTGGTATCCGGTCGCCACATCGAACGGCTTGACCGAGAAATCGATCACCTGCTCACGTTCAAGCAGGTCGCTTGTCGCGTGATCGACCAGGTTCACCGTGACATCGATGCGCTGGGCGGTTGCCGTGACACCTGCCACGCCGACCAAGGCGACCTCAGTGGCCGATGCACGCAGCGCCACCCAATTGCGCTCGCTCGCTTTATCCCAGGCCAACACGACACCGAACTCGGCATCGCTGACTGTGACCCCGATCGCGTTGGGGTTGGTCGCATCCAACAGATCGATCACGCCGTCGGCGTTGGAATCGGACCGGTAGGGTCCATTTACGCCAACGAAAGCATTAAGGCCGGTCCCACCGATCGTCAGCAGCTTGGTGTCGGCCTTGGGTCGCGACTGCGCCGCACTGCCCGCGACCCCAGCGAGCTGAAATTGCACGTCCGCACGCTCGATTGCCATCGTTCCGCTCGCGTGCACAAAACCACCGACCTTGAGATCGATGCCACCGGCGGCTCGCATTAGCTGGCCACGCTGGCCGTCGTGGGTCAACCGCAGCGACTTGCCGGTCCCCGTGGGAATCAGCAACGCCCGATCGACGGTTTGACCATTGAGGGTCGACGTACCAAAGTCGATGACCTTACGATAAGCACTCGACTCGGAGAAGCCTTGTGCCAGATTGATGTCGACGCCCAGGGAATGCACGTCCAGGTCGATGTCTGACGGCAAGCCGATCGGTGCATCGATTCGTCCCACGCTCGCGCTTAGAGCGACCCAACGATTTCCCGTGAAACCCGGATCCTTCGCACTGAAAAGGCCCAGTCCGAACTCCACATCGCTTACCTTGATACCGCGCGCCTCAGGATTGACGATCTTGGTGCCGTTGCTGTCGATCTCATACGGGCCCAGACCAACAAATGCCTCGAGATCAGTGCCGCCGATCGCGATCAACTCGGTCTTGAGCTGCGTACCGTCGGCAAGCGTTGCATCGTAGAGGCGCCGCTCGAAGCCAAGCGAGCCCTTGACTTCAAAGAAATCTCCCAACCGCAGCTCAACATCGCCAGAGGCTCGAACATACTGACCAAGCCGCCCGTCCAGACGGATGGACTGGGTGCGATTCGTACCCACCAGGACATCCAGACGGCGATCCTCGCCGCCGGCGAAGTCGATCACTTTCGAATCGGCGTCGATAACGCCCTGGAAGCCGCTGACGTCGACCAGGTTCAGATCCAACGACAGATTGCGCGCCGCGATCGTGATGTCCGGCAGGCCGACGATCTCCACCGCCCCGGCACTCGCGCGCAGCGCTGTCCAGGTGAGTCCAGCCACGGCTGATTGGCCCGCCCGCGGCGAGAAGACGGCAAACGCAAAATCGACATCGGTCAGCGCCAGGCCTATCGCATCGGGGTACTGCGACGCCGTGTACTTGCCATCCGAGGGACCATTGAGCCCGACAAAGGCGTGCAGATTCTGACCACCAAACGCGAGGACTTCGGTCTTCGCCTTGGTGCCATCCGCCAGAACGACATCGCGCAAGGATCGCTCGAACCCCATCGATCCCGAAGCCGTGATGAAGCTCGCCACATTGAGCGTGAAATCGGCTGCCGCCCTCACCTGGATTCCGCGCGCGGGATCGAAGTCGAGCTTGATCTTTTGGTCGGCCTCACCGGTGGGCACGAAGATCGCTGCGGCCTCCTTGAGCCCGATGACGTTGTCACCCGCGGTGCCCGCATTGATCTGGATCGACATGGCGCTCGCTTCGAGCGTCATGAAAGGCAGCCCCACCTCGGTGGCAGTCTGTGCCGTTGCCTTCAAACTGAGCCAGCCACGCGGGGCACTGCGCCCCCCGGTCCCCTGCGTTTCGACGTGCAGCGCAAGCCCGATGTCCACACCGGTCAATTCGAACCCGGCCGCCGTGGCGTTGTACTTCGATACGTCGGCATCCAGGATCCCGTCGTGATCGGCGTCCTGCCGGTATGGCCCGTTCAGGCCGACGAATGCATTGAGGTTCGCGCCACCGAGGACCCACCGCCGTGTCTGGGCTTCCGTCCCGTCGGCCAGTGCTACCTTGGCGTCGGCGTTGCTGAGCACGAAACGACCGTCGACCGTCAGGAAGTCCGCGGCCTGGAGGGTCATGCCGACGTCGTAGTTGCGTTGAACCCCAAAGTAGTCGGCGTTGAAGAAGCTCCCGAGCTTGTCGGCATCGACCTGGCTGTGAACCGTAATGTCGAGCAGATCGGCCAACGGACGCTTGACGGTATCGAGCGCGAGCGAACCCAGTTGCGCTTGCACCATGAGCAGGCGCGCGCCATCGCCAAACCCGTACAACCCGGTGCTCTCGGTGAATTGCCCGGTCAGCGTACCCGCGCGCACGATGTCACTATGCTGTCCGAGTTCTGGCACAAACTGCGATGCTCGAGCAATGTCGACAGTCGCCCCATTGCGGATCAGGAGCGTACCCGACACGACCAGTTGATCGTTCAGCGTCGGCCCATTCAAACGCAGCAGCAGCCGCTGATCGCTTTCGATCGTCTGGTTGCCCTCGATGCGCAGCACGCCGGTCGAGCCGCCTCGCCGGTAGGTCCCCGAGGTCGACTGACCATTGGCGTCCACGATCTTCAGGCCGTCGGCGGCACGTATAACGATGTCACCCGCACTGTCGAGCAAGGCCGCATCAAGCTTGCCGACACTCGAGGTCGCGGCAAGTTCGATACCGCCCCGGCCAGCAGTCACACCGGAGTCGATCCGCAGCCAAGCATTCTCCCCGCGTGCCACCAAACTCACGGCCCCTTCGGCCCGGGTCTGGACCGAGGCGCCGCTACCAAGCGTCACAAATCCGGCGTTGTCGGCGCTTCCCGCCACCAAGCGAATATCCCCACCTTGACTACTGGTCAGGCCTGCTGCGCTCAGCACTGCCGTGCTCGTCGGCGAACCGGCGCGGGTGCTCGTGACCTCCACTGTGCCAATGGTCACCGTGTCGGCCTCGATCAGGTTCATGTGGGCTCCGCTGCGGGCAGCCAGTGTCGTCACGGCGACCTCGAGCGCATTGCTCTGCCCACCATCGGCCGAGCGGCTACCGATCTGGTCATCCGCCCAAAACACCAGGGCCTTCGCGTACACGTCCACCCCAGGCGTGCCCGGGAGATCGCCATCGACGATATCTCCCCCACGAGCGACGATCGCGACATCGCTGCTCTTGGCATCGATGCGCGAAACGATCACCGAATCCCCGGCCACGATGCGTACGGTCCCCTGCGCGGCATCGGCGACAGAGATCTGGACATCGTTCGCCATCATCACCGAACCTGCACCGGCCACCAGTTCTACAGAACCGCTCGCACTGACAACATTCGGCGCGTCGAGGCTCGCCTCACCCGTGACGAGCCCACCTTCGGTAGCCAGTGCCTCCAGGTGCTGCCACGACAGCAAGCTGATCCGCCCGCTCCCCGTTACGGCGGCCACATTTCCTTCAGAGCGCAGCGCATGAAGCGTCCGATCGGAGGCAAGGAGCACATCCGCGCCCGCATCCACCCCCTCGGCACCGATGTTGAGCACCGAACGCGCACTCAGCAGGAAGTGCTCAGCGGCCGTCCCACGGACCTGGACCGTGGCGTCGATCCCCCGCACGCGCAGGGCATCATCATTGCGCCCGACGCTGCCGTCGACCGCTTCCAGGCGCAGGCTCAGCGCAGCCACATCGACCCGTCCTGGCGCCGCGCGACCAATGATGTCCCCTGTCTCGGCCTTCAGATACGCGATCGTATCGGTGCCCGATGCGCCAACCGTCAGTGCATCAAGCCCCAAATCGCCACTGCGCTCGGCCAGGAAAAGGCTTCCGCTGACACGCCCGCCGACCGCAGCGTTTTCTCCCTGCAGGTCGATTTCGAACATCGAATCCTGCGATCCCACACTCGCCCCCGCAATGAGCGCGAGATCAATGCGGTTCGCCCCGACGTAGGCGCCAGCCTCTGTGCCCAGATCGAGCCTCGAGGCGAACCCAACGGTCGTTGCTTCGATCTTGACACCCGGGGCAAGACGCATCTGTCCTTGTTCACCGGCCGCATCGATCTCGACGCGGCTTTGCTCTCCCAGCGCGATCAGGTCATCGACCAACTCGATGCTATTGGCGAAGGAACGAATCACGACATCGCCATCGGCGGCACCGAGGCTGCCCGCGACGACCTTGTCGAGCGTCAGTGCAGCCCTCGAGAGGTTGTCGAGCCAGACGCGATGTCCCCCGGTGACGGACACCTGGTCGGCGGCGATGGTAAAACCCGCAAACGGCTTGTCGGCTTCGGCGAAGGCAACGATGTCGCCGCCGACACTGAACACGATTGCGCCGGCTGCAAGCGCCGCACCTTGCGCCAGATCGTCAGTGTCGTTCACTACACCGCGATCGAGTCTGTGCCCTGTGACATCACCGCCCGCCGTGATGCTTGCCACACCGGTCGTACGCACCCCCGTCGCGAGCACGACATCGCGCCCGGCTTGAAGGGTCAATGTGCCGGCCCCGATATCGGTCAGCGTTGCCTGCCCCCCATCCACTCGGGTATCGACGATCA
>JBIKKL010000170.1:0-8727 GCA_044360365.1 Burkholderiales bacterium
CCTCGAAGAAGAGCTTGGTCGCCAGCCCGATCGCGAAGGACTCCAGCATATGCTGGAGCGTCTCGACGACATCGAACAAGGCGTGTCCGGCACCTTGGTACCGATGTCGTATTCCGACTATGCCTATAACCTGCGCACGCACATCGGTGTCGTCCGCTCGCGCATCCAGCGACTGTCGGCGCTGGCGACTGCTGCAGCCCCAACCGACGACAAGGACGACGAGCGCGCTACATCGGCGGATTGAGGAAGAACGCCTCGGCCTCCGCGCGATCCCGCGTGCGACGCATCGGCGGCAGACTCGCCAGAATTCGGCGCCCGTAGCCCTTGCCCGTCAGCCGCGGATCGCACAGCATCATCACGCCGCGGTCGGTCTCGTCCCGTATCAGCCGGCCGACGCCCTGCTTGAGGGTGATCGCCGCTTCGGGCAGTTGGTAGTCCATGAAACCGCTACCGCCATGCTCTTCGAGGGCTTCGATGCGCGCAGCCAACACCGGATCGTCGGGCGGCGCGAACGGAATGCGATCTATGACGACCAGCGACAGCGCATCGCCCCGCACATCCACGCCCTCCCAGAACGAATGACTGCCGACCAATACGGCATTCCCGAGCGCCCGGAAGCGATCGAGCAACTCACTGCGCGACCCCTGGCCTTGCGCAAGGAGCGGATACGCAAGCCCTTGCGCCGCGAAGGCTTCCGTCAACAAACGATGTGCCTCCCGCATTGCGCGCAAGGACGTGAAGAGACAAAACGTTCGCCCCCCTGCTGCCCGAATCAGCGGCAAGGCCGCGCCGACGATCGCAGCCGTATAGCCGGGCGTATTCGGATCGGGAAGCTCGCGCGGCAGATAGAGCAGCGCCTGTCGCTCGAAATCGAAGGGGCTTTCCCAGCGCGCGGTAGTCGCCTCCTCCAACCCCATGCGTCCGCAGAAATGCGCGAAGTCGTTGCCGACCGAGAGCGTTGCCGACGTGAAAATCCAGGCGCGCTGCCCGGCGTCCAATTGACGCCTGAACACCGATGCCACCGACAGCGGTGTCGAATTCAGCGCCGCCGACTGTGTGAAGACTTCCACCCAGCGCACGCGATCCTTGTCGTCGTCGTCGCGCCATCGACGCAGTCGTTCGGTCAGGGCGTAGGCACGCTCGCGGCACTTGTCGAGATCCGCATGGCGCTCGGCCTGCATGTGCAGCCGTTCGATCAGTACCCCGAGCGCTTCGTCCACTTGCGACACGGCCGCAGCGAAACCGGCGTTGGACGCAATCGACTTCGCCGGTACCCGCCCCGGCGCATCGCCGCACTCGATCCGCAAGTCGCGTGCGGTCTTCTCGAGCGCCAACGCGGCCTCGGGCAACGGAGCAAAGTCGCGCGCGTAGGCCATCGCTGCAACGCGGCTGTCACGCGCAAGTTCCAGAATCTGTGCAGTGGAGACGCTCTCGCCGAAGAAGAGGCTGGCGGTTTCCGGCAGCTGATGCGCCTCGTCCAGGATGACGGCATTGCTCGCAGGGAGCAGTTCGCCGGCTCCCTCGTCGCGCAACACGACATCGGCGAAAAACAGGTGATGATTGACCACGACGACATCGGCCTCCATCGCCCTGCGGCGTGCTTCCATGACGAAGCAATCCTTCAGGCGCGGGCAGTCGGAGCCCAGGCAATTCTCGCGAGTCGAGGTGACGTGCGACCAGATGGATGCATCTTCGGGCACGGTGTCGAGTTCGCTCTTGTCCCCGGAGCGCGTTCGCAAGGCAAACCCGGTAATCTCGTGCAGATGCAGCGCGCTCTCGCGGGTCGAGGTGATAGTGGCAGACGTAGTTGGCACGCCCCTTCAACAGTGCAATGCTCACCGGCACGCGCAGTGCCGAGCGGACCATGGGGATGTCCCGATCGAACAATTGATCCTGAAGCGTCTTCGTGCCCGTCGATACGATGACCTTGGCGCCGGACAACAGTGCCGGCACGAGGTAGGCAAAGGTCTTTCCGGTACCGGTGCCCGCTTCGGCGACGAGCAGACCGTAATTGCGCATGGCTTCGTCGACCGCCATCGCCATGGCGAGTTGCCCCTCGCGCGGCCGATAATTGTCGATGGCTTGCGCCAGAGGGCCTTCAGCGCTGAAGGCGTATTCAATCGGATCACTCATCGTCTGGAGTTTAACGCGAGCCGACGTCGGCGCCCTCAGACCAATCGGCTACGGAGGGGCGATCGGACGTACGCCGCACGCACTACGCCCGATGTCGTGCATCGAAGTCGGTCGTTACGCAGTAGGATTCGGCATGGACCGCTCTGACCCCACAACGATATCGGCTCGCCGCCGGCGCCTCCTGGCCGCGGCCTGGTCGCTCGCGGCCACCAGCTGGCTCGCCCCGCCGATCTCTCGTCTCGCCTTCGCGCAGCGCTTCGAGCGCGACCCCTTCACGTTGGGCGTTGCTTCGGGCTGTCCGCGTGCCGACGGCATTGTCCTGTGGACGCGCCTCGCCCCCGATCCGCTGGCCGGCGGGGGCTTGTCGCCGGAACCGGTGCGTGTACGCTGGGAAATCGCCACCGACGAGCACTTCGGCGACATCGTGCGCAAGGGGGACGTAACCGCCGATGCGCAGTTCGCGCACAGCGTCCATGTCGAACTGAACGGTCTGAATTCCGACCGCATGTACTGGTACCGCTTCATGGCAGGCGACGCCGTGAGTCCCATCGGCCGCACCCGGACCGCCCCGGCCATCGATGCCGACCCCACCCGGCTGCGTTATGCCTTCGCCTCCTGCCAGCAGTACGAGCAGGGGCACTACGGTGCGTATCGGCACATGGCCGCAGAAGATGTCGACCTCGTCGTATTCCTGGGTGACTACATCTACGAGTCCTCGTGGGGGCGACGTCATGTGCGCAAACATTCGGAGGCGGAACCGACCACCTTACAGGGCTATCGCAACCGACACGCCCAACACAAGACCGACCCCGACTTGCAGCACATGCACGCGCTCGTCCCGTGGATCCTGACCTGGGATGACCATGAAGTCGCCAACGACTACGCCGATGCGCAGGGGCAGTTCCTCGAGCCGGACTTCATTCAGCGGCGTGCAGCAGCGTACCGCGCCTACTACGAACACATGCCACTCGAACGTGCGATGCGCCCGCGCGGCCCCGACATGCGCATCTTCGACGCGTTCACATATGGCCGGCTCGCGCAGTTTCACGTCCTCGACGATCGACAGTACCGCCATGTCCAGGTGTGTCCGTCACCGAAGAAGGGTGGCGGCTCGAACGTGGTGTCGGATGCGCAATGCCCCGAACGCAACGACCCGCAACGATCGCTGCTTGGTCGGGCGCAGGAGAAGTGGCTGCACGAGCGGCTCGACCGCTCGCAAGCACGATGGAACGTGCTCGCCCAGCAAAGCATCATGGCGCAGGTGAATCAGTCGACCACGACGGAGCCCGCCTTCTGGACCGATTCCTGGGACGGTTACCCGGACGCGCGCAAGCGCCTGCTGGACTACCTAGGTACCCGCAAGCCATCCAATCCGATTGTCATCGGCGGAGACGTGCACTGCCACTGGGTCTGCGACCTCAAGGCGGATTTCGATCGTGCGGCGTCACCCATCGTTGCGAGCGAGTTCTGCGGAACCTCGATCTCGTCGCAGAGTTGGCCCCACGAACGGGTGGTACGCATGCTGCCGAATAACCCGCACGCTAAATTCGCGAGTGCCGAGCGTCGAGGCTACGTCGTGATGGAGCTATCGAAGGGGCGCTGCGAGGTCGCGCTGCGGGGCATCGACGACGAGAAGCGCCGCGATACGGGCGTTCAGACCCAGGCCAGGTTCATCGTGGAAGACGGCCGGCCTGGACCGCAACGCGCTTGACGCAATCGCGCCTTCATGAGGCGAAGACCGATTCGACCGCGCGGCCCAGTTTGTCCGCAAGTTCGTCGAGCTGCGCTTCGGACACGATGTAAGGCGGCGCGATGAGCACATGGTCACCATTCACCCCATCCACGGTGCCGCCCATGGGGTAGACCATGAGGCCTTGGTCGAGCGCGGCCATCTTGATTTTCGTGTTGATCCTCTCGGCCGGCGCGAACGGGCGTTTGGCGGCACGATCGGCGACGAACTCGACGCCCCAGAACAGGCCGCGCCCGCGAATGTCGCCCACGTGCGGATGAGCGCCAAGGCGGTCCCGCAGCTTGCCCTCCAGGACGGGGCCGAGATGCTTCACCCGCTCGACCAGACCGCGTTCGACGAACGCCTTCTGCACGGCCAGAGCACCGGCACACGCGACGGCATGACCGATATAGGTGTGGCCGTGCTGAAAGAATCCGGATCCACCGTAGACGGCGTCGTGGATACGGCGCTGCACGAGGGTGGCTCCGATGGGTTGATAGCCCGCGCCCAGTCCCTTCGCGATGCACACGAGGTCCGGCACGATGCCTTCCTGCTCGCACGCATAGAGCGATCCGGTACGCCCCATGCCGCACATGACCTCGTCGAGGATCAGGAGGATGCCGTAGCGGTCGCACAATTCGCGCACGAGCTTGAAATAGTCGGGCACGGCCGGGACGGCACCGAGCGTCGCACCTACGACGGGCTCGGCGACGAAGGCAATCACCCGTTCGGGGCCGAGACGCTGAATCTCGGCGTCCAGTTCCTGCGCCAGACGTCGACCGTAGCCCTCCATCGTTTCGTCGGGACGTCGATCGCGGTACTCGTAGCACGGGGCTACGTGCGTCACCTCGAAGAGCAACGGCTGGAATTGCTCGCGCCGCCACATGTTGCCGCCGACCGCCAGGGCGCCCAGGGTATTGCCGTGGTAACTCTGACGCCGTCCGATGACGTACCTGCGATCAAGCTGACCTACCTCGACGAAGTACTGCCGCGCCAGCTTCAGCGCAGCCTCGATCGCCTCCGAACCGCCGGACACGAAGTACACCCGGTCCATGCCTGACGGCGCCCGGGAAATCAGCTCATCCGCCAGCGCCTCCATCGGTTCGGTCGTGAAGAACGATGTATGAGCGTAAGGCAGCTTGTCGAGCTGGCGCTTGATGGCTGCAACGACATCTCGATCGTCGTGACCGAGACAGGACACCGCGGCGCCGCTCGATCCGTCGAGATAGCGCTTGCCTGTCGAGTCGATGAGATAAGCCCCTTCGCCTGCGACGGCAACGGGATACTGCGAGCGCGAATTACGGTGGAAGACGTGGTCCATGGCAGTCCAGGCTGTGTACGCGTCGAAGCGCGCTGGGACTGCAAGCCTAACGCAAAGGGCGCGATCGATCCAAAGCGTCCGACGTGCCGCCCGTGTCCCGACCCGGAATTCAGCAGGTCGTCAACGAATCTACGGCTCGGGGCGCTAGTCGACGGCATCCACCCGCACCAGGATTCGGCGTGGGCGGACGGTGGTGCTCCGAGTTGAATACGACGTACCTGCGGTGGAAACGCCATCGGCGGACTGAACGGCCCCGAGTTCGATCCAGGTGCCGATGCGACCCTCGACCGTCGTCGCGATGCGCTGCAATTGGATGCTGCCGCGTCCGTGGGAGCCAGGCACATCGTGCCGCGGCTCGATATCGACGCTGACCCATTCGCCGCTCACGCGGGGACGGACGACGAACCCGCTCAAGGTCTCCCGGACCGCCACGACGGGCTCGACGGGCTCGACGGCGGCGCGACCATCGCCCCGGACCGGGCGCCCGCCAGCATGCAACACGACAGGCACCGACTGCCCGAAGTACACATAGGCAGCATGCCCGTCGCTCACCCGAACACGCTGCACGGCTCGATCGCTGTCTGCCTCACGCGTACTGTAGATTCGCGTAATCGAGGTGCTGTCGCTCGCGCCAGCCTCGGGCGCATCCTGGCGTACCGTTACGACCAGACGCCGGGGCGCCCGATCGAGTTGCGCGATCACCTTCTTCACATCCAAGAGATTGCTTCGCGTCGTCCGAACCACGATCTCGGTTCCGGCCCCGTTCGCTGTTCCCGACGTGACGATCGGCTGGATCAATGGAAGTATCTGCTCGGCGGTTCGATGCTGCAGGCGAATGACTTCGACGACGAGGTCGGCGGTTCGAACGACGCCCGAGGTCAAGGCAAGACACCCACCGAGGAGGATCCCGGCAAACCCTCTTTTCCAGAGCATCGCATTGCACCAAAAAAAGCTCGACGATTCCGCAGCTTAGTCGACTCGACACCGGAATGTTCGTGGATTAACGACAAATTTGGTCTGCTTTCCTGGGTTTACAGCCCGGTCCGGCATCGCTTAACATGACCCCGCCATGAAAAAGATCACAACGCTGGCAG
Organism: Burkholderiales bacterium; assembly: GCA_044360365.1. Classification (GTDB taxonomy): domain Bacteria; phylum Pseudomonadota; class Gammaproteobacteria; order Burkholderiales; family WYBJ01; genus WYBJ01. The sequence continues at coordinate 6,278 of JBIKKL010000170.1, forward strand.
CATTCCTGGGGGGTCTCGCGCTTGCGAGTCCATGTCTCGCGGACAATGTTCCGGGCTCCGGTGTCGACGCGGGCAGCGCGCCGGTTCAGACCGCCTCGGGCGGCTATATCGACAACGTGCGCGACGTCATCTTCTACGCCTTGTCGATGGTCGGCATCAACTATCGCTGGGGCGGCAATTCCCCGCAGACGGGGTTCGATTGCAGCGGGCTCGTCAGTCACGTGTTTCGGCAAATCTACGGCCTGGTCCTTCCCCGCGATTCCTACGGCATGGCCCGACTCGGCAAGCCGATCGAAGTCGATGAGCTGCGTCCTGGCGATCTCGTCTTCTTCAATACGCTGCGGCGCCCGTTCTCGCACGTGGGCATCTACCTCGGCGAAAGGCGCTTCATCCATGCACCGTCCGCCGGCAAGTCGGTTCAGATCGTCAACATGACCGAGTCGTACTGGACCACCCGTTACAACGGTGCGCGCCGAATAGACTTCTGATCTCCCGCCGGCCGTTTCGTGGCCACGCTCGAACCCCGCATCGGAATCCTGCCTCATTGCGGTAGATCAATTCCCATTTCCAGTTCGACGTTAGCATTTGCCCGGCCTCCTCGAATCGCGACGACGTTCCGATCATCATCTGCTTGAAATACCCTTTAAATCCGATATGAAACGTATTGCAACTCGTTCTCATTCGTTTTATAAATGCTGTTCACGGGTATTTGCCCCTTTCGGAGCCACCGAAACATGATGTTCTCGGATTCCCGCGCCTTCCTCGGCGCAGCCAGCGTAGTTGCCGCTATGGGCCTCGGTTCGTTTCCGGCACAGGCCCAGGAGAAGGTCCTGAACCTCTACACCGCACGTCACTATCAGACGGACGAGGCGTTGTACACGGGCTTCACGAAGAAGACCGGAATTCGGGTCAACCGCATCGAAGGTGGCGAGGACGCCCTGTTCGAGCGAATCAAGAACGAAGGCGCGAACAGCCCCGCCGATATCTTCATCACAGTCGACATCGGCAGGATCTGGCGTGCCGAACAGGCCGGGATCTTCGAGCCGATAAGATCGCCGCTCCTGGAGTCCCGCATTCCCCCGAATTACCGCGATCCCGCGAATCGCTGGTTCGGCTTTTCCGCGCGAGCGCGAGTCATCGTCTACAACAGGTCGATGGTAAAGGCCGGAGAGATTCGCAACTACGAAGATCTCGCCGATCCCAAGTGGAAAAGCGCAGGCGGCATCTGCGTGCGTTCGAGTGCTCATCCGTACATGCTCTCGCTCACCGCCAGCATGGTTTCGCACCACGGCGAAAAGGGTGCCGAAGCCTGGGTGAACGGGCTCAAGAACAACCTCGCCCGCGCTCCGAAGGGGGGCGATACCGATCAGATTCGGGCGGCAGCCGCAGGCGAATGCGCGATTGCGATCGCCAACCAGTACTACTTCGTGCGTCTGATGCGAGGCAAGCCCGAAGACCGGAAGGTGGCCGATCAGCTCGCGGTCGTGTTTCCGAACCAGGAGAACCGTGGCACACACATGAACATCTCGGGCGGCGGCATGCTCAAGCATGCCCCGAACAAGGAAGCCGCCCGCCTGTTCCTCGAATACCTGGCAAGCGACGAAGCGCAGTCCTACTTCGCCAACGGAAACAACGAGTGGCCCACGGTCTCAGGCGTCAAGCTCGACAACAGGCAGCTCGAGGCGTTCGGAAAATTCAAGACCGACGCCATCAATGTGGCGCAGCTCGGACAGAACCAGCCGACTGCGCAGAAGATCTCGGATCGCGCCGGCTTCAAATAGACCCGGAGCACTTCCCGCCGCGCGAAGCGGCCCCCTCACGATGAGCGGCTGCGGCCGCTCATCTGTTTCGAGAGAATGATGAGGGGAACAAGGCCGATCGCGACGATGATCAGCGACGGGATGGCCGCCTCCCCCAAACGCTCGTCCTTCGCAAGGTTGTGAACCTCGACGGCCAGCGTGTCGAAGTTGAACGGCCGCATCGCGAACGTTGCCGGCAGTTCCTTCATCACGTCGACGAACACCAGCAGCCCCGCGCTGAGCAGACTGCCCCAGAGCATCGGCGCGTGGACCTTCGTGAGCGTTCCGACGGGCCCCAGCCCCAGACTGCGCGCAGCATCGTCCATCGATGGCGTAATGCGATCGAGCCCGGCCTCCACCGACTGCAGCGCAACCGCGAGGAAACGCACGAGGTACGCATAGAGCAGCGCAGCCACCGTCCCGGTGAAAAGCAGCCCGGTCGACCAGCCGAACTCGGCACGCAACCAGTCGGCAAGGAGGTTATCCAGCCTGCCGAGCGGCACCAGGATGCCTACGGCGATGACCGCGCCGGGAATCGCGTAGCCAAGAGAGGACAAACGATTGGCAGCCGCAACGAACGGACTGCGGGAAATCCGCCCCGCGTAAGCCATCATCGTCGCGACGAGGATCGCAATCAGCGCAGTCGTACCC
>JBIKKL010000348.1:0-5481 GCA_044360365.1 Burkholderiales bacterium
CTGTGCGTACCGATTTGCAGGAGACGTTGCGCGATCTGCTGACCAAACGCCTCCACGGCGAAGTGATGCAGTTCGATCGCGTCTTCGTCGAGACGACCGGCCTCGCGGATCCCGCGCCTGTGGTGCAGACCTTCGCGAGCGATTCGCTGCTCGCCGACAAATTCCGGCTCGATTGCGTCGTGACCCTCGTCGATGCAGTGAACGGCCTCGGCCAACTCGACACTCTCAACGAGCCGATCAAACAAGCGGCCATTGCCGATCGGCTGCTGATCACCAAGACCGATCTTGCACCGCCTGAAACCGTCGCCGAACTGCGGGCGCGTCTCGGGCAGATCAATCCTCAGGCGCAGATGGTCGATGTGGTGCAGGGCGATGTCGACCCGGCCATGCTGATCGACGTCGGTCTGAACAGCCGCCTTGCGACTGCCGAAAAACTCAACCGCTGGATCGGCCCGCTCGCAGGCCCGGATTCGGCACTTGGCAAGTCCAAGGCATCTCACACCACCGGCATCACGTCCTTCTGCCTCTGGTTCGACAAGCCGCTCACCTGGACCGCCTTCGAAACATGCATGAGCGTCCTTACCTCGTTGCGCGGCCCAGACCTTTTGCGGGTCAAAGGCCTCCTCAACGTGGAAGGAGAAGAAGGGCCTGTCGTTGTTCAGGGCGTGCAGCATATCTTTCATCCGCCGGCGCGCCTGCAGTCGTGGAGCGATCCGGACCGTCGCTCCCGCCTGGTGTTCATCACGCGATGCGTGGAGCGCGAGATGGTCGAGAATCTTTTTCGTGCCGTCGGCGCGCTCGGATCGACTGCCCCGACGTCGCCTTGAGTCCGGCCGATGGGCGCAGGAGCTAACGCGGGGGACATGACCTCGCGTCGAAGCAGCGACGTCGGCCCATTCGTTTAGAGAGAGGCAAGCAACGTGGCAGGCGATTGGCAGAAACCCGGATCCGACATGCGCATGGATACCCTGCTGGGGCATGCAGGACGCGCCCCGGAACGCTTCGATGGCGCCGTCAACGTACCGGTCATTCGCGCCTCGACCGTACTTTTCCCGGATGTCGATGCGCACGAAAGCTCGGATCGCTTCACGAGCGTCACCTACGGACGCCACGGGACGACCACCCGCTTCGCCCTCGAAGAAGCATTGGCGCAAGTCGAAGGTGCCACGCGGGTCAGCGCGGTCTCTTCGGGTGTCGCCGCCATCGCGGTGTCGCTGCTTTCGTTCACGCGGCCCGGCGATCATATCCTCGTTGCCGACAACGTCTACGGACCGACCCGCCATTTCTGCGAAGCCCGCCTGAAACGCAACGGCGTCGACGTCGAGTACTACGATCCCTGCATCGGCAGCGGCGTATCGGAATACTTCCGGGCCAACACGCGGCTCGTGTTTTGCGAATCCCCCGGATCGCTTACCTTCGAGATGCAGGATCTCCCTGCGATCGGTGCTGTTGCGCACGCACGCGGGATCCCGGTGTTGGCGGACAACACATGGGCAACCCCGTACTTCTTCCGTCCGTTCGAGAAGGGCGTGGATGTTTCGATCCATTCGGCGACCAAGTACATCGTCGGCCACGCGGACGTCATCATGGGCACGATCGGCGCCACCGAGGCACATTGGCGAATCATTCGACAAACAGCGGCCGACTACGGCTATACGGCGAGCCCGGACGACTGCTATCTCGCGCTGCGGGGCCTGCGCACCCTGGCGCCGCGTCTGCGCCAACAAATGCAGAATGCACTTCACGTTGCGAACTGGCTTTCAACCCGTGCGGAAGTCGCGCGCGTGCTTTATCCCGCACTTCCTTCGGACCCGGGGTACGCCCTGTGGAAGCGTGACATGACCGGTGCGGCCTCGCTCTTTGGCGTCGAACTGAAGCCGCTCCCCGATTCCGTCGTCAAGACCGGATTGAATGGCTTGCGCTACTTCGGACATGGTGCAAGCTGGGGCGGCTTCGAAAGCCTCGTCACGTTCCCGAAGCCCGCACGATCGCGTTCTGTCACGCCCTGGCAAAGCGGCCCGCTGCTGCGCCTTCACATCGGTCTGGAAGACCCGCAGGATCTCATCGCAGATCTGTCGGCCGCCTTCGACGTGATGCGGCGCGAAGCGTGAGACGGGCGTGCCAGTCGGGTAGCGCCCGACGAGCTGCGGTTCGTCCGTGGCTCGCCCAGCGCCCGATTCGGCGAATCTCGAACCTGAACGCTATTCGTGGCGCATGCCGTGTATGATCGGGCATCGCCCCCGGCCCTCGTACGACCGGCGGCGAGACGATCGAGGTGCAAACAGCGGCCGCAGGGTCGATTTGTCCCATGAAGTGAGAGATGCCCGTCGCCGCGGTGGGCGAGGGTGGTGTTGCAGGAAAAAAACGTCCGAACCGGGCGGATGCGCCTCGGAAAGACGGTCAGCGAATCAAGGAGGACACCTTGTACTCAGTCAACTACGTGCGAGCCAAGTCGCTCAAGCACGCTGCCGATGTGCTGGCACAGCACCCCGATGCCAAGCTGCTCGCGGGGGGCATGACCCTCATACCCACATTGAAGCAGCGGCTTGCTCAACCGTCGCATCTGATCGACATCGCGGGCCTGTCGGTCCTCAAGGCAATCAAGCGCACCAAGGACAAGCTTTCGATCGGTGCGGCCGCGAAACATCAGGAGGTCGCCACGTCGTCCGCCGTCCGCGAGGCGATCCCGGCGCTCGCCTACCTGGCAAGCCAGATCGGTGATCCCCAGGTGCGCAACATGGGCACGATCGGCGGTTCGCTGGCGAACAACGATCCCAATGCCGACTACCCGGCAGCCATCCTGGGATTGAACGCGACGATCGTCACGAATCGCCGCCGCATCAAGGCGGCCGACTATTTTCAGGGCTTGTTCAGCACCGCGCTGGAAGAGGGCGAGATCATTACGCGCATCGTCTTCCCGATTCCGAAGCAGGCGGCCTACGAAAAGTTCTCCCATCCTGCTTCGGGATTCGCGATGACCGGCGCATTCGTGACCGTGGGCAGCCGTGGCGTGCGCGTCGCCGTGACCGGCGCAGGACAAGGCGTGTTCCGATGGAGCAAGGCCGAACGCGCACTGGGCAAGACGCTCTCCCCGAGCGCAGTCGAGAACCTGTCCGTCGATGTCGAATCCATGAACGAGGACATGCACGCAACCCGCGCGTATCGTGCCAACCTCGTCAACGTCATTACCCGCCGCGCCGTCGCAAAGCTTGGCAGCGCAGCCTGACCGGTTGCTTCAATCTCACACGGAACGACACATGGCAAAGATCAAACTCACGGTAAACGGGGTCAAGCACGCGTGCGACGTGGAAGACCGTACGCTGCTCGCAAATCTGCTCCGCGACGAACTCGCGCTCACCGGTACGCATATCGGCTGCGACACCACGCAGTGCGGATGCTGCACCGTGCACATGAACGGACGTGCGGTGAAATCCTGCACGGTCCTTGCGGCTCAGGCTCATGGCGCAGACATCGTGACGATCGAAGGTCTCGCGCAGAACGGCAGCCTGCATCCGGTTCAGCAGGCATTCACCGACAATCACGCACTCCAATGCGGCTTCTGCACGCCGGGCATGATCATGGCCGCCGCGGGCTTGCTCAAGGACAACCCGAACCCGACCGAAGAAGAAATTTACGAAGGTCTCGAGGGCAACATCTGCCGCTGCACGGGTTACATCAATATCGTCAAGGCAGTGAAACAGGCGGCGGGGCAGACGCAGGACGGTCACTGATGCAGTAGCGCAGCAGCTCGCCATCGATCAAGCACGGCCGCCGATGAGCCACCGTGCCTGATGTGCGCATCGGCGATATCGCCTGCCGTCAGTTCAAGCGGCTCCCTCGAGCGAGGGTACTGAATCCGATCTCGCCGCCGCTTTCCATGTGGAACACGCCCCGGCCGGTCTCCTGATTGATGTATATCGACCGCCGGCCGAGGACTACGGTCACTCCGGCCGTTACCGATTCGCCCACGACGATCTTGGCATGCTCCGCAAGCTTGCCTTCAGCTTCGAGAACGCGTTCGTCTTCGAGCTCTTCGGCGATGTCTTCCGACAGTTTCTTCAGCGTCAAACGCGCCTTCTCGTAGACATCCTTCTTGTCAGCGCGCCCCTGCAGCAACCTGACGATCTTGCTTACGTCGTCATGCTGCTTGAGGAGGCCTTCGCGCCGATGGCGGTGTTCCTCCATGGCTCGCTGCAGCAGCGGATTGACGCCGGCCATGACACGGGTGGGACCCGCGCCGTCGCCCCCCAGGAAGTCGGCAGAGACCATTCCGGTTGCCCGCACGAGACCACCAAGAATGTGCCCCTTCTGGCCTTTGCCGCCGACGACAACCTGGTCGAGCGCCATCACGTCGGACTGGACGATCGATTCCGTCACATGCACCGATTGCTGCGCTTCGACCACGGCGTTCTCTATGTACCGCGCGTTGACGTTGCCGTGGGCGACGATTCGTGCCGTGGCCACGTCGTTTGCAGCGCGCTGCATGCTGTGCTGCGCGGCGGCGCGACCCACGATTCCACCTTGGACCCGGATATCTCCGCCGGCCGACACCTGCGCCGATTCGATGACGCCTTGAACGGTAATATCGCCGCCGGCATGGACCTTCATGCCGCTGCGAATGTCGCCCCGAACGATGAGGCTCCCCGGGAAATCGATGTTGCCCACGGATACATCGATATCGTCGAACTTCAGAACCGGTTCGACCGAGATCCCGTCCCGCTGCAGCAGGGGCTGCCCCGCAATCTCGGCAATCAGCACGTTCGAGTCTTCCGGACTGGGCGTGACCCCCTGAAGTCGAACGGCAAACTGCAGGTCGCGTCCGTTTGCCGCCGGCAGTTTCTCGCCCAGTACGTTTGCACCCGGGTCCCCGGGCTGGGGCGGATGCCGACGCATAACCACATCTCCTGCGGCCACAGCGGGTATCGATCCGAGATCGTGGAAATCGACGTGTCCGGAGGCGTCGATATGAGGATGGCGTTGCCGATTGACCTCGACGAGCGGTTCGAGTCGCGCATCCGCCCCGACGCGTGGAGGGACACCGTTTGCGACTGCGGTTCGCTTGCCGCATTGCTTGATCGCGCACTCGACCGCGGTAGCGTCTACGCCTTCTCGCACCCCGACAGCCGAGAGCGCGGCGACCGCAGCCGGCGCACTCGGCGGCTTGCCCCCACAGCCGCACTCTACCGTGAGCCAGGCAGTCATCTTATCCGCGGCGACTTCGACCGCGTAAGTCGAATCGGTACGAGAGGCGATCTGAAGCTGCGTCGCTTCACCCTTGCTTATGAGCGAAATTGCGAGATCCATGGCGTGCGTATCGAACAAGCGCGTTCCGAAGCCTCGTTCTGCCGCACATGCTCGCAACCAATCCGAATCGATGTCCACTCGACCCGCGGACGCGCCACCGCCGAACTTTAGAATCAGCCGGCCATCGGCGCTCTCGATGAATTGTATGTCGGGGGTTTCCATGCGTATCTTCGGCGG
>JBIKKL010000634.1:0-3204 GCA_044360365.1 Burkholderiales bacterium
CGCCCATTGATCCATCCGGATCTTCGCACGGTGAGCAGACCCCTCAAGCCCCGGTTAGACCCGTGTTTCGCGGCCACTTCCGGCTGCATGCACCGACACAACGAACCCTTGCATGCCGTTCGAAGGCGGGGCGCACATCAGAAAACCCGTCATTCGACCTTGATTCCTGCGTCCTTCACGACCTTGGACCACTTGGCCACTTCGGCACGGATCTGAGCTGCCAGCGCATCGGGGCTGTTCGCGATGATGTCGAAACCCATGCCGGTGATGCGTTCCTTCGTCTCGACCCGAGCAAGGACTTTCGCCGACTCGGCATACAACCGCTCGACGATCACCCTCGGTGTGCCGGCCGGGGCCAGCAGCGCCTGGATGGTATCGGCCTCCTGGCCCGGGAAACCCGCCTCGGCGAGCGTTGGCACGTCCGGAAGCACTTGCGAGCGATTGGGACTCGTGACGGACAACGGACGCAGCCGGCCCGCCTGAATGTGCGGAACGGTCGGAGGCAGGGCAATCGAACCCAGTTGAACCTGGTTTGCGACGACCGCACCCACGGCTGGTCCGGCACCGTTGTAAGGCACGCTCGCGGCATCGAGTTTGAGCGTCAGGCGCAGCAGCACGGCGGAGAGATCAGGCGTCGCAGGGGCTCGCATCGCGATGAGAAGTCCACCATGTGTGCGCTCGGATTGACGCTCCGCGCAACAGTATCTACGCTTTGCAAATGAAGATTCGATACCAGCCCCTGCATCCGCTCTATGCGGCCGAAGTCGAAGGCGTGGACCTTCGAAGCGTACGATCGAGCGACGATCTCGACCAGATCCGCGTCGGCATGGATCGCTACGCCGTGCTCGTGTTTCGCGATCAACCTCTCAACGATGCCGATCAACTCGATTTCGCACAGCGCTTCGATGGATCGCTGCATTCGAAGACGGGCATCAGCGCTCTGCAGAAGAATCGTTTCGGCAACGAAGCACTCACCGACATCTCCAACGTGGCGGACGACGGCAAGATCATGGAACAGGAGGACCGGCGTCGGGTTTACAGCCTGGCCAACCGCCTTTGGCACGCCGATGCCACGTTTCAGGATCCGCCTGGCCGCTACTCCATGCTGCACGCCCGCGTCGTACCGCCCCAGGGGGCGAATACCGAGTTTGCAGACGAGCGTGCCGCATACGACGATCTGAATGCCGAAATCAAGGCGCAAGTCGATGGTCTGCGCGCCCATCACTCGATCGCCCATTCACGCCAGACGCTCGGGTTCGAATTTTCCGAAGACGAAAAGGAAAAACTGCAGGGGGCAATTCATCCGCTGGTGCGCAGGCTTCCCCGCACGGGGCGCAAAACGCTCTATCTCGCATCGCATGCGTTTCGCATCATCGGGATGCCGGTGCCGGACGCGAGGCTCCTCCTGCGTGATCTCACCGAGCACGCCACCCAGCGCAAGTACGTGTACAGCCACCGCTGGCGCGTGGGCGACCTCGTGATTTGGGACAATCGCTGCACGATGCACCGGGCCACGCCGTTCGAGGATGGCCGCTTCAAGCGCGAGTTGCGACGCGTCACGACGCTCGACATCGAAACGATGACGAGCAGCGTGGCTGCCTGAAGTCGAACGACGCAGCCTGGACGACGATCAAGCCGGCATGCGCCCCACGAATCGCTTCGCGGCGATGGAAACGCCGCATCAGGCGAGCGCCTTTTCATAGGTCGCCGCATCGAACCCCACGAGCAGCGTCTTCCTTCCGGACTCGATCACCGGCCGCTTGATGACGCTGGGAAACTCTACCATGAGCGCTGCAGCCTTGATCGCATTCAATCCCTGCTGCCGATCGGGCGGAAGTTGCCGGAACGTCGTGCCCCTGGTATTCAATACGGTCTCCCACCCGACTTGCTCGATCCACGCCTTGACTCGCTCAACCGGCGCGCCGGCTTTCTTGTAATCGTGGAAGTCGTAAACGATGCCTTTGCCTTCGAGCCACGCGAAGGCCTTTTTCACGGTGCTTCAATTGCGTATGCCGTAGACCTTGATCATGTTCATCCGCCTTTCTCTGGTTATGCGACGGGAAGTGCGGTGGCCGCACCGTCGTACGAGCCATCGTGCGGGCAGGGTCCGCGTCCGTCAATGATGCCGAGGGTACAGCACTCTGGCTCAAGTATGCGCGCCCCGTGCGTTGTCGATGGGCAATCGGCGAATCGAACCCGTACCCTCCGGATACATTAACATCGCCGGCCATGAATGCAGTCCGTGAGACATCGAAACAGTCGCTGCCATGAACCCACGCTTCGCAGCTGGCATCGTTGCGACCATCGTCATCGGACTCACCCTGGACGCCCAGGGCGAACGCTGGGCGCAGCCTCTCGTGAACGTCGTTGCATGGGCGATGTTCGCCGGATTGCTCGCTGCAAGTGACCGACAAGACCGGGTCGCCTATCTGTCATGCCTGCTGTTGGCCACCGGCGGCGAGGTCTTCCTCGCACTCGTCTGGGGCGTATACGACTACCGGCTCGGCAATCTGCCGCTCTTCGTCCCGCCTGGACATGTCTTGCTCTACGCACTGGGGAGGTGGATCGCCGATCGCATCCCCTTCACCGCGAGTGGACTCGCATGCATCGTCGTACTGGCACTTGCGGCAATCCTCGCGACCTGGGGTATCGATCAGCTCAGCGCGCCGCTTGCCGTGCTCTTCGTGCTGTGCATGAGGTACGGGCCGGCCCCGAAGCTGTACGCAGTGATGTTCGTTCTGGCGCTCGCAATGGAAGTTCTCGGGACCGGACTGGGCAACTGGACCTGGCGAGAACATGTGCCCTGGTTCGGGTGGTCCACACTGAATCCGCCGTTTGCGGCGGGTGCTTTCTATTGCGCGCTTGACCTGCTCGTTGGTCGCCTCATGCAGCGCAGGCGCTCAAGTGCGGGGATCCCCGTTCGAGTCCGCTAACGGGCGGTCGATCCATCCGGGCAGTTGACCAGGTCGCTGATGATGGACGACTCGGGATCACGCATTTTCCTGCGAGGCGCACGTACGGAAGAAGTACAATCCGGCCTCGTTTTTTCCGTGGAGTTCAACATTCATGCGTACACTGATTCGATGGCTGTCCATGGTCGGCGCAGCCCCCATGCTCGCTCTTGCTGCCAATGTCTATGCTGCTCAGTCCGATGTAGCAGCGGGCTATCCTGCCCGCCCCGTACGGCTGATCGGTCCCTTCGTG
>JBIKKL010000171.1:0-8659 GCA_044360365.1 Burkholderiales bacterium
CCCTGAATGACGTCCGCCGCAGAAACGTACCTGAAGCTGCCTTGCTTGCCCCGATAGGGAACAAGCGCCGTGACCTGGTCGTCCACCGGAATGCGGATGGGGCCGACCTGCAGCCATTCGAGACCCTGATAGCCGCGGCTCAAGAGGGCGTCGGACGGGTAACCGGGCACTACTTTCGGCAGGACGATGGTGTCGGTTTTTTGTCTGGCGGCCTCGGTCATGCCAAGCAGTACCCGGACGACGGCAAGGGACAGCGGCTCGTAGTAGTTCCCCTTGTATTCGGCCAGCATCGGCACGCGGCGAGATACGCCATCGGGATCGGTGTAGGGATTGAAGTGTCCGGATCCTGCGGCAGCCTGGACGAGTTCCTGGATGTTGGCGCCGTACCCGTGCCCGGAATAGAAGGGGATGTTCTTGCCGGCGAACGTCCCTGCGGTCAAAACCGGAGGAGGCAGCACGCCGCTGACGGACCCTCCTTGCGGAGAGAAGTAGTAGCCCAGCACCACGGGGCGCTGCCGCATTCGCTGGGCGAACAGACGGTCATAGCTCAACTGCGGTTCCAGCTGAGCGAGCGCTGCTTGAAACCGCTCGTCGCCCTTGAAGAACGACTTTTCGAGTTCACGCAGGACGTTGAGGCCGGAACTCTCGTCCGGTTCGGCGAAAACCACGTCGAAACCGATGATTGCGGCGCCGTACTTGTCGAAGAGATTGTCGACCATCAACGCCATGCGGTTTCGGGGCCAGGGCCATCGCCCTTCTCCGCCCTCTTCCCGGGTCCGCAGGCTGTTCTCGTCGATATCGACGATCACGATGCGATCGTCCACAGTGCCGGGCATGGTCAGCGTCAGGCGCGCGTCGTAGGCAAGCGCCTCGAGCCGCTCGAACAACGGGAATCGATACCAGCCCGCGGCGTGGCCGATAAATATCAGCACCACCAACAGTCCGAAACCGATGCGGGCAGCATGCTTCTTCAAGTCGTCTCCAGCGGGCCGCAAAAAGGCCCGCTCTCCCTGGAAGCCGCGTCGAGTCGGGGCGCGGCCGGCAATGATTCGTTCAGGGAATCCGCTGTCTACTCAAGATAACGGATCCGGCAAACGGGCTACCCGCGGAAAAGGGCGGGTAACGCCCCTGCAGATCGTAGTTCGATATGTCGATGCGATGCATGCGTAGCTCGTACGACAAGGGACGCGCTCGGGCAAACAACTCGAATCGGCACCCTCACTGCAAGAACGCTTTCTCGAACGCCCTGCTAGTGTCCTGTGTCGGAGATTCGTAGCAGAAGTGCGGGTCGCTACGGTTGATCCGACGAGTGGCGAGAGCGTCGACATCGGTGTCGGATGCGAAGAGAACCACCGCCAGATTGGAAACTGGGCGCCGAGCTCGTACAACGTGCGGCGCCGACTTACGGCGAGCCCGTGGCTGGAGCTTCCAACACAATACTCTAGCGAGCGATAACCGGCATCTGAGGAAGATGGCACGTCGATGCGCCCCGTCGGTGCGTGGGATCCGACGGATCAGTTGCCGCGGTGAAAGAATTCCATCTTCACGCCCGCCAACTCCACGACGTCGTGATCCCGTAGCGGATGCGCCTGGGCATCGAGCGTCTTGCCGTTGACGATCGGAAAGTTCGCGCCCTCGACGTGGGTGATGAAGTAGCCCTGCGGCCGCCGAGTAATGACGGCGACCTGAACACCCGGCTTGCCGAGGGTGGTCAGGTTCTTCACGAGATCGAGCTCTTTGCCGGCGCTCGGTCCGGTGAGGATCTGAATGGTGCCGACCGGCGATGCCGTCTGACCGGAAGGAGATACCGGTTGCATGCCGGTCTGCGTGGGCATGGGCGCGGGTCGAGGCGGAGGCGCCGGCGGCACGGGCGCTTGCTGGACATTCGTCTGGGTCGCCTGAGGGGCGGGGGCGGCATTCGGCACGTGCGTTTGCGCAGGCACCGACGTCGGCGCATGAGCAAACTGGCCCGAATTCGTCCCGGCAGGTTGCTGAAGCGGCCCGGGCTGCGTCGCGGTGACGCCGATTTGTGCAGCACCAAATCCCTTACCGGCGCCCGTTTCTGCGGCGCGCGCGGCAGCACCTGGTCGAATGACCATGGTCTTTTCGAAGTCTTGCGGCTGGGCGGCATGCATGCCGGTGCCCATCATGGACTCCGCGAGATACTTCAGCTTGTATTTCCCGATTTCGACGACGTCGTTGTGCTGAAGAATATGCTTCTTGATCGGCACGCCGTTCACCAACGTACCGTTGGTGCTGCCGAGGTCTTCAAGGAACGAGTCGTTGAGAATGGTGACGATCAGCGCGTGCTCGCCGCTTACGGCCAGGTTCTCGATCTGCAAATCGTTGCTGGGACGACGTCCGATGGTCAGACGCTCCTTGTCCAGGGGGACCTCCTTCAACACCGTCCCGTCGAGACTAAGAATCAGCTTCGCCATGGCAGTACCCCGTGCTTATTTGAACCACGATAACAGCCGCTCCCACCAGCCCTTGGGCGCAGCATAGTCGTCTTTGACCTTCACCAGGATGACCGAGATGTTGTCTCGACCGCCGTTGTCGTTCGCCTGCTGAACGAGCTGATCCGCTGCGAGTTGAAGATTGGTCTGCAGGCTGCTCAACGTCAGCTGCATGTCTTCGTCCTCGACCATATCGCTGAGTCCGTCGGAACACAGCAGATAGATGTCGCCGGGCTTCGTATCGTACACGTGCACTTCGGTATCGACTTCGGCATCGATACCGAGCGCCCGTGTGACCAGATTCTTGTTTTGAGACAGCTTGGCTGCCTCCTTGGTAATCATGCCGCTGTCGATCTGCTCCTGCAACAGCGAGTGATCGCGGGAAATCTGCTCGAACGAATCCCCGCGCATGCGGTACAGGCGCGAATCGCCTACGTGCGCGACGCAGATCCGGTTGTCGAAGAACAACGCGACGACAAGCGTCGTGCCCATTCCCGAATACTGGGGCTGACTGCGAGCCGCCTCGAAGATGGACATGTTGGCCTTCGCCGAACTCGCCTTGGCGATTTGCTCGGCCTCGGTCAGGCCCGTGGCAGGATCGACGTCCGTCAGACGGCGCCCGTTCATGACCCGCTTCGTCTCGGACGACACGACGGCTACGGCGATGCCGCTTGCGACTTCGCCGGCGTTGTATCCGCCCATGCCGTCGGCCAGGATGGCGAGGCCGATGTCGGTGTCGGTGCCTATCGAATCTTCGTTGTGCGAACGCACACGCCCGGGATCGGTGGCGGAGACAAACTCTAGTGCAGCACTTAACGTCGCCATGGGCAGGTTACAGTCCGATATCGACGGTGTCGGCCGTCAGGCTGGCGGCACAGGCCCGAATCGCTTTCGCCATTTCGTCGCCGGTTTGGAAGCGCTCCTCCGGGTTCTTCGCGAGGCTGCGGTTGATGATCGCCACCAGGCAATCAGGCACGTCCGGACGGATTTCCAGAATGTCTGGATGCGGCTCGTTGGCGATCTTGAACATGAGCTGCGCCATGGAATCGCCCTGGAAGGGCAACTGCCCGCACACCATCTGGAATAACGCCGCGCCGAGCGAGAACAGATCCGATTGTCCGCCGATCTTCTTGCCGGCCAACTGCTCCGGCGACATGTAGGAAGGGGTACCGAGCACCATGCCGGTCTTGGTACGCGAGGAGTCGGTGATGCGGGCAATGCCGAAATCGGTGACCTTGACGGTATCGCTCTCGGGCTCATACATGATGTTGGCAGGCTTCACGTCGCGGTGGACGACGTTTTGCGTATGCGCATAGCCAAGCGCCTCGGCCACGCGGGCAACGATGCTCATGGTTTTTGCCAACGGCAACAGGTTGTCGGGCTTGGTATAGGGAACGAGGTCCTTGCCCTTCAGGAACTCCATGGCGATGTAGGCGAGATCGTGTTCCTCGCCCGCATCGTAGATCGTCACGATATTGGGGTGGGTGAGGCGGCCGGCGGTTTCCGCTTCGCGGAAGAACCGGGCCTTGACGTCCTCGAGTTCGTCGGCATCGAACTCCTGCGCCAACGCCATGGTCTTGATGGCCACCACGCGATTGATCTTGGGATCGCGACCGCCGTACACGACCCCCATGGCGCCCTTGCCAAGTTCGCGTTCGACCTGATACCGGCCGAGCATCGGCTTTTCGCTGCCGGTACCGAGCATCATCGTGCCGCCCGGATGCGATGTCCCGCCGCCGAGCATGACGGTCTCGCTCATGACCTTGGCGCGACCCAGCCGCTGCTCGAGATCCCGGAACTTGGGGTTGTACTCGAACATGTAGCGGAAGACGGACTCGGCCTTGTTGAACTGCCGCTTGCGCTCGAAATCGAGGGCCAGGTTGTAAAGCAGATCCATGATCGAGTCGTCGCGCGGAAGCTTGCGGAACATGTCGAAGGCCATGTCCAGCTGCCCCTGGCCCTGCAGCGCCAGACCCAGCATGCGATTCGAGTGTGCCGACTCGGCCTCGGATTTTTCCTTGCCCTTCTCGGTCATCAGGAAGCGCTTGGTGGTGAGCAGCGCATGACCGATCACGAGCAGCGCTGCTGCCGTCATGAACTGCAGCCACATCTGTTTACCGACCATCAATCCGAAATGCAGCGTGATCAAACCGACCAGGATGCCGAGGGAGACGACAGCGCCCATGCCCGCGCGCAGCTTCGGCAACACGGCGATCAGATACGCGGCCACGAGGAGAATGGCCAGCAACCGCACCCAGATACCCCAGCCGGGCGCGACGAAATAGTGCTCTTGCAGAATACTGGAGACGGTATGCGCCATCGTCTCCACCGGGGAGGTACTGGCCGATACCGGTGTGACCTGCGCCTGCCCGAGCCCGGTAGCAGTGGGGCCGATGAGCACGATCTTGTCCCGATACTTGTCCGCCGGAATCTTGCCGGTGAAAACGTCGAAGAACGAATCGATCGAGAACGGCGGCCGGCCGCCTGCCTGATCGGAGTAGAAATAGGTATACATCCGCATGTTGGAATCGGTGCGAATGCGCAGCTTGCCCAGGATGAGATCGTCGCCGAAGTTGAGCTTGATGTCGTTGGGCGTGAGATTCAGGCTCTGCGCCGCGAGCATCACGGCAAGCGAGGGGAAGTATTTGTCGTAATAGCGCAGGACCAGCGGTTCGGTACGAACGGATCCGTCGACATCGCGGTCGGCGTTGAGGTGACCTAGTGCGACGGCGCTGGTGGAGTAGCCTTCGAGGGGATACAGCGGATTGATGCCGGGAATCGGCAGAAGATCGAGATCGATGCCTCGATCAGAGGCGGACACGCTGCTCTTCAATATCCACTCGGGCAGGGGGCGGTCCGGATTGCCCTGCGGTTCGGCAAGTGCCTGAAACACCATCGGCAGGAGCACGTTGCCGGCGCGCTTGAAGCTGCCCTGAAGCTTGGCGTCGGTGTTGAGGGCTTCCTGGGCCTCGGTGAGAAGCCGGCTGAACTGCCCGGCCGCAGGATCGGCGCTGCTGCGAAACGAGGACGAGGAAAAGGCTTCCGACAGCTTGTTGATGTATTCGAGCCCCGGATCCAGCTGCGGCTCGAAGAAAAAGACGTTGTAGCCGACGACCTTCGCTTTCGCGCCGCTCAGGATCTCGACCATCTTGGAATGGACTTCGCGAGTCCACGGCCAGCGACCGATGTTCGCGATGCTTTGATCGTCGATGGCGATAACCGCAATCCGATCGCTCGGCACTTGCGAGGTTGCGCGTACGCCCCAGTCGTAAGCCTTGCGCTCGAGACTCTGCAAGGCATCCCGCCCAGAGAATGCGAGCACGACCAGTGTCGCCACGACACCAATGAACCAATCCGTCCGCCAGAAGTCTGCTTTTTTCATGCCGTCCCCGCGTTTTACCTTTTATTTCTGGTGGTTAACGCCGATGGATTAACGATTCTACGATATTGCATAGAAAAGCATATGATTTTTTAAGAACTAATGCCTGTTCAATCATCGGATATGGCACCTGCGCAACATCGCCGTAATCACGTCGGCATAGGCAGGCGAGCGTTCGGCCGGATCGTTCGCCGCACCAGCTCCCGCACGAATCGTAACCCGATCGCAGAAAAATGGAACGAGAAAAAGCCGCGGAAAACCGCGGCTTGTCTGGGTTCGGGAAATGACCGTTGCGCCTCAGGTGCCGAGTGCCGCACCCACAGCGAGGTTGGCGCTGCGGACAAAATCGGCCGCATCCATCTTCTTTCCGTCTTCGTGACGCAAACGCAACACTTCGATCTGACCGCCGGATGCGGTGATTCGGATGCTCTTCTCGCCCACGGCGCTCACTTCGCCAGTCTTGCCGGCAACATCCCCGAATTTCGCAAACACGATCTTGCGGGCATCGTAGATGTAGAGCTTCTTGCCGCCGAGCGTGGTCCAGGCGCCGGGCGCCGGATTGCAGGCGCGGATGAGGTCGTAAACCTGCCCGACCGGCCGCGCCCAGTCGATCCGCGACTCCGCCGCCCTGCACCAGCCTTCATAGGTGGCCTGGCTCTCGTCCTGCACCGTTTCGGTGTGCTTGCCCGCATGGACGAGTTCTGCGGCTTCGACCATGGCCGCGACGCCCATCGGAAAGAGCTTGTTGAAGTAGACGTCGCCCAGGGTCTCGTCGGGCCCCACGTCGCAGGACTTCTGCAGTATCACCGGGCCTTCGTCGAGACCGTCGGTGGGACGGAAAATGGTGAGACCCGTCCGCGTCGCCCCCTGCATGATCGGCCAGTTGATCGAACTCGGCCCCCGATGCTTCGGCAGCAGGGAGGGGTGATACTGGATCGTACCGAGGCGCGGGATGTTGACGAACTCCTGCGGCGCGAACAGCAGCACGTAAGCCATGACGCCGATGTCCACGTTCAGTGCACGCAGCGCGTCCTGCGCTTCGGGCTTGCGATACGACGCAAACTGGAACACTTTCAGCCCTTTTTCCTGGGCGGCAACTTTCAAGGGATCGGGACGGGCCCCCTCCTTGTCGGGGGCGACGAACACGCCCGCGATTTCGTCGCCGCGGGCCAGAAACGCCTCCAGCACCGCCTTGCCGAAATCCTGCTGACCGATGATCGCGATTTTCATGCTGTCTCTCCTTTGTGCGATTTCCGCGCGTGCGGAAATCGATCAGGCCTTCTTCTTCGGCGGCATGCTGAAGGCGCCTGCCGTCTTGAGCTGATCGACCTTGGCCGCGTCGTAACCGAGCACGTCGCGCAGCACTTCATCGGTGTGCTCCCCGAGCGTCGGCGAGCGCTCGATCTGAGCGGGCGATGCGGAAAGCTTGATCGGCATGCCGACGTTGTACCACTTGCCGCGCTGCGGATGATCCAGCTCGACCATCATGCCGCGCAGCTTGACGTGCTCGTCGTCGAAGAGATCGGCGGTCGACATTATCGGCCCGCAGGGGACATCCAGCTCGTTGAGGATCGCCATGAATTCACGCTTCGTGTACTTCGATGCGAACTGCTCGATCATCTGCCACATTTGCGGCTGATTCCTGCGTCGCTCGCCGATCGTGGCGAAGTTCGGATCGCCCGCCAGATCGGGCTTGCCGACCTCCGGCCCCATCCGTTCGGCCAGGGCCTCCCACACGGCCTCCTGGACCACGATGTAGATGAAATCGTTCGGCCCTCCGGGCTTGCACCGGATTGCGTTGCCGAGCTGCCCGCCGCCCGAGTCGTTGCCCGCACGCGGCGTTTCGCCCATGCCTTTCTCGGTGTGCACCGAATACTCGGACAAGCCGCCATGCCACAGCCGCTGATGATCGCGCCACTTGACGCGGCAGAGGTTCATGACACCGTCCATCATCGCGACTTCGACGTATTGCCCCTGGCCGGTCTGGTCGCGCTGGCGCAGGGCGGCGAGCAGACCGATTGCGAGGTGCAGCCCCGTACCGGAATCGCCGATCTGGGCCCCGGTGACGTAGGGCGGGCCATCGGGCACGCCCGTCGTGCTCATGGCGCCCCCCATGGCCTGGGCGACATTCTCGTAGGCCTTGAACTCGGCATACGGCCCCGACGAACCGAAGCCCTTGATGGAGCCCATGACGATGCGCGGATTGATCTCGTGGATCTTCTCCCAGGTGAAGCCGAATCGGTCCAGCACGCCCGGCCCGAAGTTCTCCATGATGATGTCGCAGATCTTGAGCAGATCGACGAACACCTGCTTGCCCTCGGCCGTTTTCATGTTGACGGTGATCGAGCGCTTGTTGCAGTTGAGCATCGTGAAGTAGAGACTGTCGGCGTTGGGTACATCGCGCAGCTGACCGCGCGTGGCATCGCCCTGGGGCGGCTCGAACTTGATGACGTCCGCGCCCATCCATGCGAGCAGCTGCGAGCAGGTCGGCCCGGCCTGCACGTGGGTCATGTCCAGTATGCGTACGCCTTTGAGTGCTTCCATCGTCTTCTCCAATACATTGGTCGGCCGCCGGCCGAAACTCGCGCGGGATGATCCCGCGACCGGCTCCTACTTCTTCTTTGCGCTCGTCGGATTGAGGGCCGTGATGCGTCCGCTTTCGGTGCCGGCCGTCTCGTCGATCACTGCATTGATAAGCGTTGGCCGGCGCGAGCGGATTGCCTCCTCCATCGCAGAACGCAGTTGCGCAGGCGTCGTGGCATGCACGCCGACGCCGCCGAAGGCCTCGATGATTTTGTCATAGCGCGCGCCCTTGACGAAAGTT